>DASXVI010000363.1:0-8301 GCA_036504315.1 Nitrospirota bacterium | reverse complement strand
GCGGCCGACGCCGCTGGCAACATCTTCATCGCCGACACGCTGAACAACTGCGTCCGCGTGGTAGATACCGTTGGCGTCATCAGGACCGCCGCGGGGACCGGCGTCGTGGGCTTTTCCGGCGACGGCGGCAAGGCTGCCCTGGCAATGCTCAACCGCCCCTGCGGGGCAGCGGTCGATGCATCGGGCAACCTGTACATAGTGGATTCCAGCAACAGCCGCATCAGAAAGGTAACCGCCGGTGTTATATCCACCTTTGCGGGCAACGGGGTCAAGGGCTATGCCGGAGACGGCGGCGCTGCGACCGCGGCGAGCTTTAACTCACCTTCCGGCGTCGCGGTGGATGCCACCGGCAGGGTGTTTATCACGGACAGGTACAACCAAAGGGTCAGGGTGGTATCCGCAGGGGTAATCACCACTTTTGCAGGCTCGGGTGTGATGGGATCCGCCGGTGACGGCGCGAAGGCGACCGCCGCACAACTCAACTACCCCTATGCGGCCGCAGCCGACAAGTCAGGCAATGTCTTTATTGCGGACACGATGAACAACAAGGTAAGGATGGTCGAGGGGCCCTCATATGCCCTTCCGGTCTCGGCGATAACCTCTCCTGCAAGCGGGGCGACCGTCTCGGGCGGCGTGACCGTGTCCGGTACCGCATCGGCCCCGGACGGGGTTGCTTTCGTGCAGTTCTCGTACAACGGCGGCTCTACCTGGTCGACGGCCTCCGGGACTACGGCGTGGAATATCTCCTGGACTCCCGCGGCGTCCGGCAGCTACTCATTAGTGAGCAGGGCTACCAGCACCTCCGGGAAGGTTGAGACTTTGGCGAAAAATGTCACGGTTACAGCCGCTATTACTCAGCCGCTTTCCGTTGTTTCTATTTCGGCAAGCTCATATAGCGTGACCTCCGGCGCGGCGGTGACATTCACGGCCCAGGCCGCAGGCGGCATAGCGCCCTACCAGTACCAGTTCGTGCGCAAAGGCCCGGACACTGGCGGTTTATATGTCCTCGCCCGCGACTGGAACGCATCGAACACATTCAGCCTTGCGACGACCAACGCGATGGCTGGCAGCAACACCGTTGCGGTCAATGTGAGGAACAGCGACGGCACCGGCGCGGCGACCATGGTGGCCTCGGCGCTTCAGGTCGTAGCCCCTGTTGCTGCGCCGCCTGCTACCAGCAAGTACTATGGCGGCGGTTGCGCCATCCTCAGCCTGATACCGGGCGGATATCTAAACGGCGCATCATTGAAGTCCGCAACGAGGTTCAGGGCCGACCACACGGGCTCGCTTGCTTCGTTCAAGACCTACTTCCAGTTCCAGACCGGTTATGGCGGAGGTAACGGCGGTTCCGCATACAGGGTGGAGATAAGGGCGGACGACGGGACCGCGAACCATGCCCCGCTGATGACGGCTGCCGGCGTGCTTGCGACGGTAACCTGGAACCAGTTGGCGGCGCGCACATACAAGAACTTCCCGGTTATCGCGTTCCCGACTCCCGCCTTGCTGACGAAGGGCAGCATATACCACTTCGTGATGTCGAACCTGGATGCAAGCCCGGCCACCAACTGGGGTTCGACGAACCATTTCAGGCAGGCTCCGAATGCGGTCCCTCACCAGCCTGATATCGAGGACATATTTGCGACCGAGAAGTACAACCCGGCTTACGGCTGGACCGACAGCAACTACCCTGGACAGACGGGCAACCCGATGGAAGGCGTTACCCCGATATACCAGCTCAACTACACCGACGGCTACATAGCCGGCAACGGCCATATGGAGGCCAGGGCTTCCGAGGCTATCGGCGGCAGCGCCCAGGTCAGGGAGACATTCACGGTCTCCGGCAGCAGCAGGACGGTTGCTTCCGCCACCATAAAGGCATACCGCTCCGCCGGGTCTTCTCCGCTTGTCTTCAGGCTGGAGACAGCAAGCGGTGCGCTTATCGAGCAGGTGAGCCTGGCCGCCTCGTCCGTGCTGACCTCATCGAGCTGGGTCACCGTCAAATTCGCGGCCCCGCACACGCTGGCCGTGGGCAGCTCGTATAACATGGTATGGCAGGCCGCTTCCGGCACAACCTACTATACCGACAAGGGTATAGCCCAGGGCAGCAGCTACGGTTTTGCGCCTCAGACATACTTTGGCGACGGCAAGTCCCAGTACAACACCGGCTCCGGCTGGATAGACTGGCCTTCCGGCAGCGGCAAGGTTGACCTGCCGTTCTTCTTTACCTGTCAGTAGGGTATACTGAATAGTTAACCAAAAGGGCTGCGAGAAATCGCAGCCCTTTTTTATTAATCCCGTCGCCTTGCTGATGAGATGTTTACTTGCTATATTTTGACTATGAAGGAAAAACGCTGGCCGCGCCTGGCATACAATTCGACGAGCATGACTGGGGCTTTCCTTGCCTCGGTCATTGGGTTTACGATACTCTTCCTGCTTGCTGTTGACCTGGTTTCCAGCAATGTAACCCCATATGTAGGGGTGCTGCTTTATCTTGTCCTGCCGTTCTTTCTTCTGCTTGCCCTTCTGCTGATACCCCTTGGCATGTATTTAAAAAAGCGCGCCCTTGCGAAGGGGGAAGAGCCAGCCCCCGGAAGGCTGCCGTCCATTGACCTGAACAACCCTCAACAAAGGAACGCCGCCGCAGTCTTCGTTTTCGGCTCGCTCTTTTTAATACTGCTTAGCGCCGTAGGGGTCTACAAGGCGTACCAGTTTACCGACTCGGTCGCTTTCTGCGGGCTGGTCTGCCACCGCGTTATGGCCCCGGAATATACCGCATACCATAACTCGCCGCACGCCCATGTCAAGTGTGTGGATTGCCATATCGGGCCGGGCGCGGGGTGGTACGCGAGGTCCAAGCTGTCCGGCCTCTACCAGGTCTATGCCACGGTGGCGGACAAATACCCAAGGCCGCTGCCTACGCCCATCAAGGACCTGAGGCCGGTGCAGGTGGAATGCCACCAGTGCCACTGGCCGGAAAAGTTTTATGGGACGCAGCAAAAGGAATTGGCGCACTACCGCTATGACAAAGACAATACCTACTGGCCGATAAACATGCTGGTTAAAACCGGGGGCGGCGACCCTGGGAACGCCACGGCAGCCGGCATCCACTGGCACATGAGCACCGGTTTCAAGGTCGAATATATTCCAAGGGACAAACGGAACCAGGATATCCCCTGGATAAGGATTACCGACAGGCGGACCGGCAGGAGCGATGTTTATCAGGACGCCTCCACGCCACTTTCAAGGGAAGAGATGATCCGTTCCGAGCTTCGGGTAATGGACTGCATAGATTGCCACAACCGTCCAAGCCATAATTTTCACTCTCCGGACCATGAGATAGACCAGGCTATATATTCGGGGAAGATAGACCCTTCAATCCCGGAGGTCAAAATGCTCGCGGTCAGGGCCATGAGTGCGAAATATAGGTCAGATGCCGATGCAAGGGCCGGAATTGCCAAGATGTTCAAGGATTACTACCGGAGCGGCTACCCTGAAATATATTCTCGAAATGAGGCGGGCATCGAGGCGGCCGTCAAGGAAACAGCGGCGGCTTACGAAAGGAATGTATTCCCGGAAATGAAGGCGATGTGGTCCGGTTACCCCGACAATATCGGCCATTTTATCTTTCCCGGTTGCATGAGGTGCCATGACGGCAACCACAAGGATGCCGGCGGCAATGTAATACGGAACGACTGCCATTCCTGTCATGTGATAATTTCGCAGGGCAGCGGCGGCAAACCCGGCATCCTGGACCTCGGCACCGGCCTGGGTTTTATACACCCCGTGGATATTGGCGATGCGTGGAAGGGCGGGGCGTGTTTCAATTGCCATGCAGGTGTTCAGCCCATGTAAAGGGCACCGGCCGCGATGAAAAATAAAAAAAAGCCACGGCATGACCGTGGCCTTTCGATTTTTGGTAGGCGGGGAGGGGATCGAACCCACGACCTATGCCTTGTAAGGGCATTGCTCTCCCAGCTGAGCTACCCGCCCATATTGAAAATTCGGTATTACTCTGCCGCCGGAGCTTCGGCAGCCGGCTTTTCCTTCTTGACCAGGACCGGAACTTCGGCCTTGACCTTCTTCAGCTTGTTGTTGACCGTCTTCATCTTGAAGCGGACGGCCTTTATCTTCTTCGGGTCGTGCTCGGCGACAGCCGCATCCTTCTCGGCCTTCAGGGCCTTCAGCGTGGCCTTCAGCGCAACCTTGTCGGTCCAGCTCATTACAATCTTCTTAACCCTCGGCTTCTTCTTCTTTTCGCCCTTACCCATTTGTGTCAAGCCTCCTTAAATATGAATTGCCTGGAGTTTGTCCAGGGCCTCTTTCGCGTGCTTTGATACATTATAATCAGAGTCCTCAGCAGCCTTCCCGAGGGCAGGTATTGCCCTTGGGTCGCCTATTTTTCCGAGAGACCTTGCCGCCGATTTTCTGACCTTGTAGTCCGGGTCCGATAGCGCCGCAATCAGCGGGTCAACCGCATCTTTGGACCCCAGCATCCCGAGGGCCTTTGCCGCGCTCTTCCGCAGCTTCTCGTGAGACCCGACCCTCAATAACCGAACCAGGGCGTGTACGGCCTTCTGGTCGCCCAGTTCGCCGAGAGCGAATATTATGTTGTCGGCCACCATCATGTCCTGGTCGCGCAGGGCGGTCAGGAGGTGGTCGACGGCACTTTTATCGCCGAGTTTACCTATTTTGTTTGCCGCGAGGTATCTTGCCGGAGCGTCGCCGTTTTTTAGCTTATCCAGCAACTCGCCGAGTGTGTCGCTCATTTTGTGTATTAACCTCTTACGAAAATCGGCCGGATGTTTTTGCCTTCCCGGCCAACACACTTTATAAATCATCGGGCGGCATTTGTCAACCAAAAAGCCCGATTTACGCTATTTTATCACGATTTAACCGCTGTGCCCTCATGTGGAGGCCTGTTTTCCCGCAGCCCTCGACATCACCGCGAAGGCGGCGATGGACGCGGTAAATGCCGCCAGGGCTATCAACTGCGAGGTGGACAGGGTCAGCGGCCCCAAGGCTACAAAACCGCGGTCAATGTCGCCCCGGAAAAATTCGAGGACGAACCGGAGAACCGAGTACCCGAGGACATACGACCAGAAAAGCTGGCCGTCGAAACGGACCCTCTTCCTGAAAGACCACAAGAGCACAAACAGTACGGCTGTGCCTATGGACTCGTAAATCTGGGTCGGGTGGACCGGTACATTCAGGACCGCGAGCGAGTCCGGGTCGGTGAAAGTAACCGCCCACGGCAGGTTTGTCGGGGCCCCGTGGCAGCAGCCCGCAAAGAAGCAGCCGATACGCCCTATGGCCTGTCCGATTGCGATGGACGGCGCGAGGGCGTCGCCCACTTTCCAGACAGGCAGGCTGTGCCGCCTGAGATACAATACAGAAACGGCGGTCGCCCCTATGAAGCCGCCGTAAAACACCAGTCCGCCCTTCCATACCATTAACATCTCGGCCGGGTTCTGCGAGTAATACCGCCATTCGACGATGACTTCCAGCAGCCTTGCGCCGAGAATGGCGGCGATAAGGATGTAGAGGCAGAGGTCGGTTATCCTTTCGGGGTCGATGCCCTTGCGCCGCGCCTCGCGCGTTGCAAGAAACAGCGCGGCGACGAACGCCAGCGCGGCCAGTACCCCGTATGTGTGTATGGTCAAAGGCCCTATATGCATAAATATCGGGTGCATTTAATCGTTGCCCTTCTTTTCCTTCATTGTCTGAGCGTCCGTCAGGAACTTCTTGATAAGCGGGTTCGCGGGGTCGTCCGTCTTTGCAAGCTCAAGTTCCGTGATGGCTTCCTCGAATTTCGAGTTGGTCATAAAAACAGCGCCAAGGTCGATACGCGCCTGGAGGTTGTGCGGGTTCTTTTCGAGCGCCCTTTTTAGAAAATCTACCGCCTTCTCGAAGTCGCCCACCATGTTTTGCGCCCAGCCAAGCTCCCGAAGCGCCTCGTCGGTGTCCGGCGAAAGTTTCAGCACCGTCTCCCATTCCTCGATGGCCTTGTTCCAGAGGGACTGTTTGGAGTATGCGACGCCAAGGAGGTTGTGGAGGCCGATGTTTGCGGGGTCGGCTTCGAGGGCCTCCGTGAAGGCCTTGACCGCCTCGTCCAGCTTGCCCGCGTCGAGCTTCAGCTTGCCTATCATTTCGAGACATTCGAAGTAGGACGGGTCTTCCTCAAGGGCGGCCTCGAAGTATTCGAGCGCCTGGTCGGCAAACCCGAGGTTTTTGTAGCAGACGCCGATGCTGTAATGCAGCTCGGGGACGAAATCGTTCGAGGATAAGTCTATCCTTTTGAATACCCTGAGCGCATCGGTATACTTCTCCTGCGCAAGGTAGACATTCCCCAGCGCGAAGTTGGTGTCGAAGTCTTCCGGGTCCAGGATGATGGCTTCCTTCAATATCTCGAGCGCGGCGTCATACTGCCCGTTCTGGTAATATATGTCGGCAAGTTCGTCCATCGCGGGAAGGTACTTCGGGTCGATGTCGAGACACCGCTTGAAATACTGTACCGCCCTGAGCCAGTTCCCGTCTTCAAGGGCGTCCATGCCCTTGTTGTGGAGCCGTTCTAATTCTTTCTTGTCCAATTCTTCTCCCAAATGACCCTCATGCCCCCTGGTCGGGCCCGAGGCCCCTGCCGCGCAGGATAAGTTCGACGCCCAGCAGGATGACTCCCACAGTAATCCCGGAGTCCGCAATGTTGAACGCGGGCCAGTGGTGCACGCCCACGTACCAGTCTATAAAGTCAACCACATGACCGTAAAAAATACGGTCATACAGGTTTCCTATCGCCCCGCCGATTATCAGCGCGAGCGCCACGAGCGTCAGGGTGTCCTGTTCCCTGACTATCTTGATGAAATACAGCAGCAGGCCGATTGCGACCGCCGTGCTGAGGAGCAGCACCGGCATGCGGAACGACGAGTCCGCCATCGCCAATATCCCGAAAGCGGCGCCCTTGTTCCTTACATGTACGATGTCGAAAAAATTCGGTATGACCGGCACCGTCTCGAAAGCCGCGAGCTTCCGCATGATGCCGGCCTTCGTCAGCCTGTCGAGGACAAAGACGACCGAAGCCACCAGCAGTAATATCGACCTCTTCCTGGATATGGACAGCAAGGCTTATCCTTCCGTTACCTGAGCAAGGACCCCGGCGCACCTGGCGCAAAGGGTCGGGTGGTCGGCGGACTGGCCGACCGTGGACTTGATGCCCCAGCAGCGTTCGCATTTGATGCCCTGGGCCGGCGATGCAACAATCTTCAGCCCGGCCACTTCCTCGCTCGCGTACGCATCCGCCGGGGCCTCGGAGGCCGGGAACAGCTCGACTTCCGACACTATAAATATCGAGGACAGCTCGTCCGCATAGCCTTTCAAAAGCTCGAACAGCTCGCCGTCGGCATATATCGCCGCACGGGCGTCGAGCGAATGGCCTATAATGCGTTCGGCGCGTATTCTCTCAAGCACCTTCGACGCCTCGGAGCGTACCGAAAGTATCGTCGCCCAGCGGGCGTCCAGCGCCTCGTCTGTCCAGTCGTCGTGGAGCGCCGGGAAAAGCGCCATATGCACGCTCTCCTCCTTGTCCGGGACGGCCGGAAGGAACTGCCATATCTCCTCGGCGGTGAAGGTTATGACCGGGGCCATCAGCCGCGTCATGCCGGAGAGTATCTCGTACATCGCGGTCTGGGCGGAGCGCCTCTCAATCCCGTCGGCCTTCGAGGTATAGAGCCTGTCCTTCAGGACATCGAGGTAGAACGCGCTCATCTCGACCGTGCAGAAGTTCTGGAGGCTCTGGTATATCAGGTGGAACTCGTGGTCGGCGTAGGCCTTCCGCACCTTCTTGTTTAATTCCTGGAAGCGGTTCAGCGCCCAGCGGTCGAGCTCCAGCATTTCGCTGTAGGCTACCTCGTCCTTAGAAGGGTCGAAGTCCGAAAGGTTGCCGAGCATGTACCGCGCGGTATTCCTTATCCTGCGGTACGCCTCGGAGAGCCTCTTCAATATCTCGTCGGATATGCGGACATCCTCGGTATAGTCCGCGGCGGACACCCACATCCTGAGTATCTCAGCGCCGTAGGTGTCGATAACCTTCTGCGGAGCGATGACATTACCCATCGACTTCGACATCTTCTTGCCGGAGCCGTCCACCGTGAACCCGTGCGTCAGCACGGAGCGGAAGGGCGGCACGCCCACCGTCCCGACGGAGGCGAGCAGGGAGCTCTGGAACCATCCGCGGTGCTGGTCGCTTCCCTCCAGGTAGAGGTCGGCAGGCCAGGCCAGGCCGGGACGCCTCTTGAGCACCGCGGCCTG
>DASXVI010000362.1:0-6519 GCA_036504315.1 Nitrospirota bacterium | reverse complement strand
TGGACTGCAACCCCCATGTCCCGGCACGAGCCCGCCTGTCTTATTCCTATCTGTCCCGCCAGAGTTTCATGCGCTGCCCACAACAAACTGAAAGTGAGGTGGCAAGGCCATGACCCAGGCTTCCATACGAAATATCTTCATCGGGGGCACGGTATTCTTCTCCCTGCTGTTCCTGTACCTCTCCTACGACTCACTCAGGCAGATGCCGCTCCGCACAAACGAGGCTACGCTCACACCGCAGGTAGTGGCGGGCAAACACGCATGGCAGAAATACAACTGCAACGACTGCCATACAATCCTCGGCATAGGCGGGTATTACGCGCCGGACATCACGAAGGTTGCAACTTACAGGGATGCGGACTGGCTCGGCCGCTTCCTGAAGGACCCGGAGGGCGTATGGGCCGCGAAGCGGCGTATGCCGAAGCTGCCGATGTCCGACGCGGAGGTGGGCGACCTCGTTGCTTTCATGGGTTGGGTCAGCAAGATAGACACCAACGACTGGCCGCGAAAGCCTATGCTCGCGGCAGGCGCGCCCGCAGTATCCTCGCAGGCCCAGGGCAGGGTTCCGGGGTCGGAAGGCCCGATGCTGTTTGCCAGAAACGGCTGCCAGGGATGCCATAAGATTAACGGGGTGGGCGGGGCTATTGGGCCGGACCTTACCCATGTCGGGAGCAGGCTCCCGGACAAACAGGCGCAGATAAGCCACCTGAGAGACCCGCGCTCAATACACCCGCAGTCCTCGATGCCCGCGTTCGGGAAAATGTCCGAACACGACCTCGAAGAACTCGCGGAATACCTTGTCAGCCTGAAATAAGGGGGATAGCCATGACGCACGCAACGCAGAGAGAAGCGTATCCGTATTTCGTGCTGGCGGTCCTGCTGTTCGGGCTCCAGCTCATATTCGGAATTCTGACAATTGCAAAGTATATCTGGCCGGACCCGCTGCTTTATGTACTGCCGTTCAACCAGTCGAGGGCGATACATATCAACCTGCTCGTGTTCTGGCTTCTGCTCGGGTTTATGGGCGGCACATACTACATGATTCCGGAGGAGAGCGAGACCGAGCTTTTCAGCCCGCTCATAGCCAGGATACAGTTCTGGCTGATCGCCGCCGCTGGCGTGGCCTCGATTGTCAGCTATCTGCTCGGGTATTCATGGGGCATGCCGTTCCTCGAACAGCCGACCGCGTTCAAGGCGGTCATCGTCGTCGCGGCGCTGATGTTCCTGTATAACGTCTTCAGGACAGTGCTTAAGACCGGCAAATGGACGGCGATACAGGGCGTGCTCCTCGGCGGTATGGTATTCCTTGCGGTGATGTTCCTGTTCGGAATAGTATTCATGAAGAACCTCGCGACGCAGTATTTTTTCTGGTGGTGGGTTATACACCTCTGGGTCGAGGGCGCGTGGGAGCTGATAGCCGGCGCGATACTGGCATTCGTGCTTTTGAAGCTGACCGGCATCGACCGGCCTATCATCGAGAAATGGCTTTATATCGAAGTCGGGCTGGTGTTGTTTACCGGCATTGTCGGCACGGGACATCATTATTACTGGATTGGCACGCCGGCTTACTGGTACTGGTGGGGCGGGATATTCTCGGCGCTCGAACCCCTGCCGATACTGTTCATGGTGCTGGACACCATGCGCCATGTGAGAGAGAAAAAGCTGGTGATAAAAAACCGGGTCGCACTGCACTGGGCGGTCGGGGGCGCGTGGTTCCATTTCGTGGGGGCGGGCGTCTGGGGCTTCGGACACACGCTTCCGCAGATAAATGTCTGGACCCACGGCACGCAGATAACGGCCGCGCACGGGCATATGGCATTCTTCGGGGCCTACGCCACGCTCAACCTGATGATGATATATTTTACTCTGCCGAAGCTCAGAGGCTGGGAGGACTACAGCCAGTCGCGCGGTATTGCGGCGTTCTGGATTATGATATCCGGGATGCTGCTGATGGGGCTTGCTCTGACGGTCTCGGGAATCGTCCAGACCTACTTCAACCGCATAATCGGGATAGATTTCCTGACGACGCAGGAGTACATGAGGCTGTGGTTTGAGGTCGCGCTTGCGAGCGCGGCGCTATTTGCGGCCGGAGCGTACATCTTCATCTACGATTTCTTCAAGGCAGGCAGGGCCGGGGCCCGGACTTGAAGATGACAAATGTCATGCAAAAACAGGCCTCCGGTCATGTCCGCAACCCTGCATTGCTGGTATAATGGGATTAATACCAAAACCGGGGGTGTTTAAGATGGCCGAAGAGATGAGCGTTTGCACAAAGTGCGGGGCGGGCAGCGGCGAGAGGCTTCTGATATCGTGCGAGAAGGACGGGCAGAAGGTGTGGGTATGCGCGAGGTGCCTGCCGACCTTCGTCCACGGACAACATTAAGCGAGGCCTGATATGGACAAAGAGGTGGTGTGGTTTATAAGGCTCAGCGTCGTCTATTTTCTGCTCGGTTCGCTGATGGGGCTGATGTTCGCGGTTAAACCCGAGAGCATGAACGGCGGACACATTGCGATGCATGTCCACTTAAACCTTGTCGGCTGGATGTCTATGATGATATTCGGGGTGGGCTACCACATCCTGCCCAGGTTTTCCGGCAGGCCGCTGTACAGCCGCAAGCTGTCCATCGTCCAGTTCTGGACGGCGAACATCGGCCTTGCGGGGATGCTCGCGGGCTGGGGTATGACTGCGCATAATGTTACAGGCGCACAGCAGGTGCTCGCGGTTTTCAGCGGCCTGATGGTTTTATCGATATTTCTGTTCGTGTATAATATGCTTATGACCGTGCAGGGGCCGGCGAAGTGAGGGCCGGGGGTATGGCTCAACAAAAAGCCGCCATCAGGCGGCTTTTTATTCATGCGGCCTTGTCTGCCGCCTCGTTCAGAGCTTTCAGAAATTCCTGCGCATCCAGCTTGTCTTCGCCGATTGTCTGGCCTACACTGCGGGAACCTCCGCAGCAGGAATCTATCTTGAAGCGGTTCATAACCGCGATAGTCTGCGGGTACTTCCTTACCACATCGTTCAGGCTCATCTCTTCCGTTATTTTCTTTGACATATAAACCTCCATCACTATGGAGAAGGTATAATCAGCGCAAGGATGACCAGCCGCTCGCCGTCCGACCGGAACCCGTGTGCCTCGTTCGGCCGGGACACGAGCATATCGCCCTCATTCACGGAAAACTCGCCATCCCCGACGATTACCGTGCCGCTCCCCCGGTACACCTGCATCATCACCTCAGAGGAGGTGGCGTGCCGGGGTACTCCCTGGTCTTTTTCTAGACAGAAGAGAACCGCCCGGAACTGTGCCGAATCATGCAGCATCTTTGTCCGGGGATGGTCATCAAGAAATTCTATCTCTTCGTCCAGGCTGATAGGCTTCATATATCCTCCCGCCCGAAGATTATAGCATCAGGCGCGGCCATGTTTTACCAATGCGACTTGAAGCTGCCGCTTGACATGGCCTTGCCCGCGAAAGACGCCGAGTGGCAAGTGTTGCATACCTTCAGCATCAGGTCTTTATTATTAAGGGTGCTGTCCACATTGTGCTCCCTGTCGGACATATGGCAGGTCTGGCAGGTCGCCGAGAACCCGGCCCCTTCGGTTTCGTAGACCACGCCCATCTTCGAGGTCCAGTAGCTCTGGACATGGGCCGAGCCAAGGTGGCAGGTGCCGCATATCTTCGGGTTCCTCGCAACGCGCAGGGAGAATGTATGCCTCGGGTGGCAGGAGGTGCACTTCGTCACGCCAGCATGCTTTCCGGCAAGGCTCTCCTTTATGCGGATCGGGTGGCATTTGGAGCATTTGTCCGGGCCTGGGCGCGGGGTAAAGTCCGGGGAGTCGAACCCGCCGTCGTGGTTGCCGTGGCAGTCCTGGCATTTGATGCCCTTCTCGGCGTGCTTGCTCGCAAGCCAGGTCTTCGTTATCCACGGAGTAATCTTCACATGGCACTGGTAGCAGGCGAAACTCGTGTCCAGCCCTCCGGCAGGCGCCGGGGTCGGCTGGCTTGCCGCTGCGGCCGGGGCGGGTTGTTCCGATGGCGCGCCGTCCGCCGCCAGCGCTGGCTGGTATGCGAAGGCTGCAAGTACAATGAATGCAAGAAGAGAATTTCGGACTGTTTTGACAAACGCCATATTGTTCTCCATTAAGTTGCTTTGAGGTACTCGCGGGAGAGTATAAAGAAGGCCCCCGAATATTAATATTCTATCCGGGGGCCCGCATTACTGCAAGCAATTATTTTTTTTCGGCCTCGTGTTTCTTCCGAAGCTCGGCAGCCTCCTGCTTAATCTCAACCAAATCCCGCTTCAGCTCGGCCCATCCGTACCAGTGCATATAGTCCGGGTTCATATGGAACGCGCCCTGGAAAGTCCTCATCCTGTGTTCGAGCATCATAACATAGAGTTTTTGCTCTATCGGGGTCGGCGCATCATAGAACCTTAGCGTGTCTACCGAGAACGGCACATTCTCGGGCTTCTTCAGTATTCCGTCCTTGTAGAGCCCCTGCACCTCGCGGATGGCCTGTGCGGTCAGCTTGTCAGCCTCCTTGATTACCTGGTCGGCGTTTTCGAGGTTCTTTTTCGCGTAATCCTCGGAATGGCACTGTTTGCAGGTGTTTATCATCTTGTCCCTGTGCTGCTGCCACTCCTCTCTGGAAAGCCGCGCCACCTTCCCGGCCTTTATAACATCGAGCCTGCCGGTCGGTTTGCCATCGTTGTCAAGGACACCCAGCGCCTGGAGTATCGAGACCCTGTCGGCCATCCACTCCTTGTCCTCCTCAGGCAGCCTGAGGGCGAGGAAGCCCCAGCTCGTGATCACGCCGTGGTTGCCCTCCTGCATATGGCAGGTCTGGCAGGTCGGCGCGCGGCCGGTGTCGCCCTCGGTATTGTATATGACCCCGTGCTTCGAGGTGTTGTACATCTCCCACTGCGGATGGTCGAAGCCCATATGGCAGGTCGCGCAGGCGCCCGGAGTCTTTGCCTCGGCCTTGGAGAACTTGTGCCTTGTATGGCAGGAATCGCATTTGCCGCCTTCAAGGGCTATCCTGTGGCAGCCGCCGCAACCCTTCATGCCTTCCATAATTACCTTGGGCTGGTTAGCGGTCTCGGGCATGGCGTTTAACGCAATCCAGGCCAGGGCGTGCTTGCCGTTTGAGAACTGCTCCACCTGCTTGCCATGGCAGGGCTGGCAGGTCTTGGCGGTCGGCATAACCGCCAGCTTCGCGTCCTCGGCGCCCTTCATATGCGCGTTGCCGTGGCATTTGTCGCAGGCGAACAGGTATGACATCTTGCCCGCCTTCCAGTCCTTAACGATCTGCGGCGTCACCTTCTCGTGACAGGTTACGCATTCGTTTATGACCGGTTTCTTCTCGGCGGCAGGGGCGGCGGCCGTAAACATCATAACCGCAAACATAACAATAAAACCGAGTGAGAACCTCCGCAAGGACATGTCGCCTCCATTTTTGGGGAAATGGGAGAATATGGGTGAATGCACCCGGAATACTAATAAAGCTTACCTGTTGGACCATAATCGGTCAATAAAAGCCCCAATAGCGATTACTTTGCCTTGATGCCCTGACGGGTGCAGGCCCGAAAACCTGATATAAGTCAAGGTTTGTGGTAGTGGGTCAGTTTGAATTATCGGGGTATTGACTATGCTTGAGCGGTTATGCTAATATCCAATCATGAATAAAAAGAAAAGACCTACAGACTTAAACAAGCTTGCGGCATCCATCGTGGCAGATGCCATTGGAGAAGGTAAGGATACCCCTAAGACCTCAGAAAAGAATCAAGCCGCCATAGAGCTTGGGCGGCTTGGAGGTCTTAGAGGTGGCAAAGCAAGGGCCGAGAAGCTAACCGCAGAACAAAGAAGCGAGATAGCCCGAATCGCCGCTGAAGCAAGATGGAAAAAGACCAAAAACTAACCGGCCTTTTCCACCGGAGCATTTTTGCGTTCCTCAACATCTTCCGTGAAATCCGTAGGCATATAAATGGGTTTTTCGTTTGGATTAACGCTATTCCAATGGTCGAGGTCGAGAGTAAGCTGTAAAACATCCCCTACCACTTGATTGCGCCGCATAACCGCACTTTTACGCATAGTCTTACGAGGGGCTTCATCAATATCTATCCAAAAATGGATTTGCTTATCGCCTTTTTTTACCGCATAACAGTGGTTTACACGATACGGCATCTTGGTTTTATTATCATATTTTATTTCATCGCGAAGAGCCGAGGAAAACTTCTGAGCCAATAGATCGCGGGGGTCGGTAGGCTTAGGAAGAGGCCAACCCTTTGATATTGCGAAATCTATAAACTCCTTGCTATGAACATCTATGTCCGTTTTTCCCGTAATATCCTTGTAATGATGAAATAACTTTTGCATCTGCTGTTGTTTCGTCGCCATAACGTTTTCTCCTTTAGTCAATAGGGGCTACGTCGCCCCAGCCATCAGCCATAACGTTTGGCGTTACGATATTCCTAATTTTTACTAAATGCTCTCGCCAAAAATTATACTTCCCTGTTATGTGT
>DASXVI010000361.1:0-5869 GCA_036504315.1 Nitrospirota bacterium | reverse complement strand
GGCGAGACGCTCGACGACCTGCTGCCGGAGGCTTTTGCGGTGGTGCGCGAGGCCTCGACCCGCGTGCTCGGGATGCGCCACTTCGATGTCCAGCTTATCGGCGGCATCGTCCTCCACCAGGGCAAGATTTCCGAGATGAAGACGGGCGAAGGCAAGACGCTCGTCGCCACGCTCCCGGTATACCTTAACGCCATCGAAGGCAAGGGCGTGCATGTCATAACCGTGAACGACTACCTTGCCTCGCGCGACTCGCAGTGGATGGGCGAGCTTTACCGCTTCCTGGGGCTGTCGGTCGGCGTCATTGTCCACGGGCTCGACGACCGCGAACGGCAGGAGGCCTATGCCTGCGATATCGTCTATGGCACGAACAACGAGTTCGGCTTCGACTACCTCCGCGACAACATGAGGTTCAGCCTCGCTGATTACGTCCAGCGCGAGCTGAACTATGCGATAGTGGATGAGGTGGACAGCATACTCATAGACGAGGCGAGGACGCCGCTTATCATTTCCGGCCCGTCGGAGGAATCGACAGACCTCTACTACCGCGTGAACGAGATAATCCCGCAGCTGAAGCTTGTCGAGGACTACACAATCGAAGAGAAGACCAAGACCGCCGCACTCACCGACGAGGGCAACCTGAAGGTCGAGCGGCTGCTGAACGTGCACAACCTCTACGACCCTTCCAATATCGAGCTTGTCCACCATGTCAACCAGGCGCTGCGCGCGCACGCCATGTATAAGCGCGATGTCGACTATGTCGTCAAGGACGGCGAGGTCATAATCGTAGACGACTTCACCGGAAGGCTGATGCCGGGCAGGCGCTGGAGCGACGGACTGCACCAGGCCGTCGAGGCCAAGGAAGGCGTCAAGATAGAGTCCGAGAACCAGACCCTTGCTACCATTACCTTCCAGAACTACTTCAGGATGTACAACAAGCTCGCGGGCATGACCGGCACCGCCGACACCGAGGCCCCGGAGTTTGCCAAGATATACAACCTCGATGTTATGGTAATCCCGACCAACAGGCCGATGACGAGGGAAGACCATGCAGACCTCGTATACAAGACGACGCGCGAAAAGTACAATGCGGTGGTCGATGACATTGTTGTATGTCACGAGAAGAAACAGCCGGTGCTGGTAGGCACGATATCCATCGAGAAGTCCGAGCTTATCGCAAGCCTGCTTAAGAAGCGCGGCATTCCGCACAATGTACTGAACGCGAAGTACCACGAGAAGGAAGCCGAGATAGTATCGCAGGCCGGACGCTCCGGCGCTGTGACTATCGCAACGAACATGGCGGGCCGAGGCACCGACATCCTGCTTGGCGGCAACCCGAAGATGCTTGCCCGCGAGGAGCTTCTCCGCCAGGACATAGACCCGGACGAGGCGACCCCGGCGCAGCTTGAGGCCGCCCTTGCGAAGATGAAGGCCCAGACCGACACCGACCATCTGAAAGTGGTCG
The DNA here is from genome assembly GCA_036504315.1 of Nitrospirota bacterium. Lineage (GTDB taxonomy): Bacteria > Nitrospirota > JACRHJ01 > JACRHJ01 > JACRHJ01 > DASXVI01. The sequence continues at coordinate 4,407 of DASXVI010000361.1, read as the reverse complement.
AGGCCGGCGGCCTGCATATCATAGGCACCGAGCGCCACGAGTCAAGGCGCATCGACAACCAGTTGAGGGGACGCGCGGGCCGTCAGGGCGACCCCGGTTCGTCTACCTTCTTCCTCTCGCTCGAAGACGACCTGCTCAGGATATTCGGCTCCGACCGCATAGCCGGTATAATGGACCGCCTCGGCATGGAGGAAGGCGTGCCAATCGAACATTCGATGGTGACCAAGGCCATCGAAGGCGCGCAAAAGAAGGTCGAGGGCCACAACTTCGACATACGAAAGCAACTTCTCGAATACGACGATGTAATGAACAAGCAGAGGTCGGTGATTTACGACCAGCGCCGGCAGATTCTCGCGAGCGACGACATGAAGCAGGATGTCCTCGACATGGTGGACGAGGAGTCCGAGTCCCTCATCGCCACCTTCTGCGAGCAGGACAAGCACGCTGAGGAATGGGACATGGAAGGCCTGGCAGGCGCGGTCGACAAGCAGTTCGGCGTCCGCCTCGACATGGCCGCGCTCAAGGGAGTCTCGGACATCGAATCCCTGCGCGAGAGCCTGTCGGTGACGCTTAAGGAGTACTACGAGAACAAGGAGAAGGAGCTTACCTCCGACTTCATGAGGTATCTCGAAAAGCGGGTACTGCTCGATATGCTGGACTCCCGCTGGAAGGAGCACCTCCTGATGATGGACCACCTGAAGGAGGGAATCGGGCTTCGCGGCTACGGCCAGAAGGACCCGCTCGTCGAGTACAAGAAGGAAGGCTTCGCGATGTTCATGGAGCTTGTCGACCGGATAAAGACCGACACCCTTGAGAGGCTCTTCCGCGTGCAGGTTGTGCGCCAGGCAAAGGCCGAGGAGTTCGAGAGGAAGAGGCCGCAGAAGATTATTATGAACCGCGGCGAATCGGAAGAGGGCAGGAAGCCGGTAAAGGTTGAAGACAAAATAGGCAGAAACGACCCGTGCCCTTGCGGCTCAGGTAAAAAATACAAGAAATGCCACGGAAAATAATATGCGTTTCAAGATAGCGGCAGTACAGTTCACCTGCTCCGAAAGGCCGGAGAAAAACCTCGCGAAGGCTGCGGAGTTGGCGCTCTACGCCATCGAGCACGGCGCCAAGGTCGTTGCGTTCCAGCAGCTTTTTCACCTGCCGTGGTTCCTCGCGGACAAGGGCGACGAGGGCTTTGCTTTCGCCGAAGGCCTGGACGGCCCGGCGGTCACGCTGATGCGGGAGATTGCCGCCAAGGGCGATGCCGTAATCGTCTGCCCGATATTCGAGAAGGCCGACGACGGGAAATATTATAATACCGCCGTCGTGATAGACGCCGACGGGACCGTCGCCGGCAAGTACCGGAAGGTGCATATACCGGACATCCCGCTCTGGCGCGAGAAGAGCTATTTTTCGCCCGGCTCGGAGTTCCCGGTAATCCAGACGAAACATCTGAAGATCGGCGTCCAGCTGTGCTGGGACATATTCTTCCCGGAAGGTTTCCGTGCGCTCGCGCTCAAAGGGGCGCAGCTCATCGTCGTGCCCACGGCGGCGGCGTTTGCAACCGCAAAGAAATGGGAGCGTATGGCGGCTGCGGCTGCCACATCAAACGGCGTCTATGTCCTGCGGGTCAACCGCGTCGGCGGCAGTGAACGCCAGCGTTTCTACGGCAGGAGCTTCCTCGTGAACCCGTTCGGCGAGACCCCGGTCGAGCCCACCGGCAAGAGCGACTGCGTCTTCCTGACGGACTATGATTCTGACGAACTGGAAGAAGCCAGAGAACTATGGAACTTTTTCGGGGACCGGAGGCCTGAGGCCTACGGGGACCTTGTAGAGGGGACGGTCTAAATGGCCTGGTTCAAAAAAGTAAAAGCACCCAAGGCCCAGCTTCCGGAGAAGAAGGTGAAGATCCCGGAGGGGCTGTGGATAAAATGCGACAACTGCAAAGAAATTATCTATAAAAAAGAGATCGAGCGCAACCTGAAGGTATGCCCGAAGTGCGACTACCATTTCAGGATTACCGCGCGCGAAAGGCTCGAGCTTGTAATCGACGAAGGTTCTTTTGTCGAGCTTGACGAGAGTCTTGCCCCGATGGATTTCCTGGAATTCAAGGATACCGCCAAATACAAGGACAGGCTAAAAAGCGTCCAGACCATCACCGGCCAGAAGGATGCCGTTATAAGCGGCGAGGCCGAAATCGCGGGGCATCCGGTCGTACTTGCTATTATGGACTTCGGGTTCATGGGCGGGAGCATGGGCTCGGTCGTCGGCGAGAAGGTGACGCGGGCGGCTGAGAGGGCGGCCGAGAAGAAGTCGCCTCTCATAGTGTTTTCCTCCTCCGGCGGCGCGAGGATGCAGGAGGGCATCGTCTCCCTGATGCAGATGGCCAAGACATCGGCCGCGCTCGGCAGGCTTACAGAGGCCGGTATGCCGTATATCTCGGTCCTGACCGACCCGACTTTCGGCGGAGTGTCCGCGAGCTTTTCCAGCCTTGGCGACATTATCATCGCGGAACCCCGCTCGCTCATTGGGTTTGCAGGCCCGCGCGTCATAGAGCAGACGATAAAGAAGCAGCTCCCGGAAGGGTTCCAGAGGGCGGAGTTCCAGCTTGAACATGGTCAGGTCGACATGATTGTCGACAGGAAGCAGATGAAGGAGACGCTGGCCCGCATACTGGAGTTTTTCCTTCCTTGACTTTCCTGCCTTAAATATGATAAAAAACCCTGATTTAGTTAAATTTCCGGGCGGTTCCCGACGAGGGCGAGATGGGGTTTGACGAGACGCTCAGCTACCTTTACGACCTTCAGAAATTCGGGACCAAACTCGGGCTCGAAAACACGCTCTCCCTTATGGGACTGCTTGACCGCCCGCACGAGAAAGCCCGCTTCCTGCATGTGACAGGGACTAACGGCAAGGGCTCGGTTTCGGCGCTTGCGTCGTCGGCCCTGATTGCCGCAGGCCATCGGACCGGGCTTTATACCTCGCCGCACCTCGTCAGCTTTACCGAGCGGATAAAAGTGGACGGGGCCGAAGTTTCGGAGCAGGGAGTCGTCGAACTCGCGGACAGACTCCGCGGGCTTGTGGACGAGAAGATGCCGGAACTTAAGCCGACGTTCTTCGAGTTCACAACCGCTATGGCGATGGACTATTTCGCCAGAGAGGGCGCAGAGGTCGTCGTGCTCGAAGTCGGCATGGGCGGGAGGCTCGATTCCACAAATGTAGCCGTGCCGGAATGCAGCGTCATCACCAATGTAGAGCTTGAACACACGGAGTACTTAGGCGGCACGATACAGGAGATCTCCTCCGAGAAGGCCGGCATTATAAAGCCCGGAGTGCCCCTTGTCACATCCGAGTCCAAGTCCGCGACCCTCGATTATTTAAAAGGCGTCTGCGCCGAGCGTGGTTCCGATATATTCGTGCTCGGCCGCGATTTCGATTTCCGGTTCAAGGGCTACTCCTGGGAGCGCGGCAGGGTCGTCCAGATAATGGATTTGTATGGCCCCGGCGGCGATATCACAGACCTTGAAATAAAGCTGGTGGGCGAACATCAGTTGGTCAATGCCGCCACGGCGGCCTGCGCGCTCGCCGTTATGGACAAGCGAGGGGTTAATGTCGGCCAGGATGTCGTGCGTGAAGGTTTTAGAAATGCGGCATGGCCGGGCAGGCTCGAGGTAGTTTCGGACAGGCCGTTGACAGTCCTTGACGGGGCGCACAATACCGCCTCTGCCGCAAAGCTCGCGGCGGCGGTGAACAAATATTTTAAAGGCAGGTACAGGCGGCTTATCCTTGTTGCGGGCGTGTTGTCCGATAAAGACAGCGGCTCTATGCTGGCCTTGCTTGCCCCGCTCGCTGACGAGGTGGTGCTTACGCAGGCCGACTATGCCAGGGCCACTCCGGCGGATGAGCTGCTCGCTATGCTGCCGTCCACCGGTGCGCTGACAGTGGTAAAAAAATCCGTACCGGAAGCTGTAGGTTATGCGTTTTCGGCGGCCAACCCGGAAGACATGATACTTATCGCCGGCTCGCTCTATGTCGTGGGCGAGGCCAAGGCGTATCTGGACGATAAGAAGCCTTTTCTCAAGGCATGAGAGGTTCAATGGGCTTTAAAAGCACTATGTTCGCCGTTTTGTCTGCCACGGCAATACTCGCCTTTCCGGTTAGCGGCGTATTTGCCGCAGACACGGTCCAGGAGCGGGTCAAAGAGATGTCTTCCGTACGCCAGGAGGTCTCCGTCCAGGCAGACAAGGTCGAGTTCGACAGGAAGACCGGCATTTACAAGGCCGAGGGAGGAGTGCGGATAAACCAGGGGAGTTCCACCCTGACCGCGGATAAGGCCACGCTGGATTCAAATACCGGCGAGGCCGAGGCCGAGGGCCGTGCGCTGCTTGTGACCGACGGGAACATACTTTACGCCGACAG
>DASXVI010000360.1:0-1917 GCA_036504315.1 Nitrospirota bacterium | reverse complement strand
CTTCTTCTGGTTCTACAGCCACCCGGTAGTATATGTCATGATACTGCCCGCAATGGGCATAATCAGCGAGATAATACCGACCTTTTCGCGGAAGCCTGTGTTCGGGTACAAGGCGATAGCATATTCGTCCATCGCGATAGCTCTCGCGGGCTTCCTCGTATGGGGCCATCATATGTTCGTGTCCGGCATGTCGCAGACGGCGAGCGTCATATTCTCACTCTTGACATTTACCGTCGCGGTCCCCACCGGAGTGAAGGTCTTCAACTGGATTGCCACCCTGTACAAGGGGAACATCCACCTGGACTCCCCGATGATATACGCGCTCACCTTCATATTCCTGTTCATAATCGGCGGGCTGACAGGGCCGTTTCTCGGCGCGCTTGCGACGGATGTAAACCTGACCGACACCTATTTCGTAGTGGCGCATTTCCATTACACGATGATGGGCGGTACGGTGATGGGTTTCTTTGCAGGGCTGCATTACTGGTTCCCGAAGATGACCGGAAAGATGTTCGACGAGAGGCTCGCCAAAATCGCCTGGGGTATCGTGCTGGTCAGCTTTAACCTCACCTTTTTTAATATGTTCATACTCGGCCTTCGAGGGATGCCGAGGCGGTACGCCACCTACCTGCCGAAGTACCAGGGCGAGCACATTATATCCTCCATCGGCGCTTTCATACTCGGCACGGGCATCTTCATTATGTTCCTGAACTTCCTGATTGCGCTTTACAAAGGCGGGAAGGCCCCGGCCAACCCGTGGCGCGGCAAGACGCTCGAATGGGAGACGGCCTCGCCGCCGCCCGAGGAAAACTTCGAAGTAATTCCATCCGTGACCGAATGGCCTTATAGCTACGGGACAAAAAAGGGAAACGGCAATGGGAAGGGGGACGGCTATGGCTCTTGATATCGACCCTGCCAACCCCGCTTCCGAGGCGCAGGAGCTGGCCCGCGCGCGCGGAGCTGCAAAGCTCGGGATATGGGCCTTCCTTGCGACCGAGATACTTCTGTTCGGCGGGCTGTTCACGCTCTATACAGTGTTTCGGATAAAGTACCCGGAACTTTTCCATGCAGAGCATTTAAAGCTCAACCGGGTGATGGGGCTGACAAATACGGTGGTCCTGATAAGCTCTTCGCTTACCGTCGCGACAGGCATAGCCGCGATAAGACGGGGCCGCAACGCCTTGATGAAGGCATGCTACGCGGCGACGATACTGCTTGCCGGGGTATTCCTGGTCATCAAATATTTCGAGTGGACTGAAGATTTCGCCCAAGGGCTCCTGCCGTCTACAAATATATTCTTCTCGCTCTATTTCTCCATGACCGGCCTTCACGGGCTGCATGTCATCGGGGGGATATGCGCGCTTTCGGTAGTGCTGTTCTGGGCGGAGCGCGGAGACTTCGCCCGCGGATACCACACTCCGGTCGAGATTGTAGGGATATACTGGCATTTCGTGGATTTAATATGGATTTATCTTTTCCCCCTTCTATACCTGGCGGGTTAGTTATGAAAGGCGAACCCTCATACGGTAAATATTTCGCGGTATTCGCGGCCCTGCTCGTCCTGACTTTTGTCACCTGGGCGGTATCGTACCAGGACATGGGCGTCCTCAATGTAGTCGTCGCGCTTATCATCGCCTCGGTAAAGGCGTCGCTCGTCGCGCTCTACTTCATGCACCTGCGGTATGAGAAGAGCGGGCTCGTATTCCTGTTCGCGGGTTTCCCGCTGGCGATCCTTCTCCTGATCGTTGCCGGGACTCTCTCGGACACGCTCTTTCGTTAAAGGAGGTCTTAATATGCTTGGAAGGATAACGCTTGCGATGGCCGCGCTCCTGATTATCTGGGGCAATATGGTCGCGGGCCTTCAGGCGGGTCTGGCCTGCCCCGACTGGCCTCTCTGCCACGGGAGTTTCGTGCCGC
>DASXVI010000359.1:0-2147 GCA_036504315.1 Nitrospirota bacterium | reverse complement strand
GTAAACATACCTGTGCTCCGAAAGGACTTCCTCTTCGACCCGTACCAGGTATACGAGGCTAGGGCGAACGGCGCGGACGCGTTCCTGCTCATAGCCGCGATGCTTGAGGCATCCCGGATGGCGGACCTCTACATGCTGGGCCGGGAGCTTGGCATGGAGGTGCTGGCGGAGGTACACGACGAGCATGACCTCGAAAAGGTGCTCGAATGCGGTTTCTATGTAGTGGGGATAAACAACCGGAACCTCCAGACTTTTGAAGTGGACATAAAGACGACCGAGCGGCTGATGAGCGGAATTACCTATGACAAGGTGATTGTGAGCGAGTCCGGCATCTGGACGCCCGATGACATCAGGTATCTTAAAAAGACAGGCGCGGACGCGGCCCTTATCGGCGAGTCGCTGATGCGCGAGGCGGATTTCGGAAAGAAACTCAAGGAGCTTGCGGATACGAGGCTCCGCCAGGAAGAGAAATAGGGAGGCTTTTAATGGAAGAGACAAAGATTCTGCTGACCGAAAAAGAGATGCCGAAACGGTGGTACAACATCATGGCGGATATGCCGAACCTGCCGCAGCCGCCGCTTCACCCCGGGACCAGGCAGCCGGTAGGCCCGCAGGACCTCTCCGCTATTTTTCCGATGTCGCTGATAGAGCAGGAAGTCAGCACCCAGCGCTGGATCGACATACCGGAGGAAGTCCTGAAGGTATACGCCCTATGGCGCCCGTCGCCGCTTTACCGTGCGCACAGGTTGGAGAAGGCCCTGAATACCCCGGCCAAGATTTACTTCAAGCACGAGGGACTGAACCCGACCGGCAGCCACAAGCCGAACACCGCCGTCCCGCAGGCGTATTATAACAAGCAGGCGGGCATCCGCAAGATTTCGACAGAGACCGGCGCGGGCCAGTGGGGAAGCGCGATGTGCTTCGCGGGCGCGTTCTTCGGCCTGGATGTCCAGGTGTTCATGGTGAAGGTCAGCTACAACCAGAAGCCCTACCGCCGTATCGCGATGGAGACCTGGGGCGGGAAGGTATTCGCAAGCCCGAGCAACCAGACCAACGCCGGACGCGCGGCGCTTGCGGCAAACCCGGACAACCCGGGCAGCCTTGGCCTTGCCATTTCTGAAGCGGTCGAAGTTGCGGCATCGAACCCGGATACGAACTACGCGCTTGGCTCGGTGCTCAACCATGTCTGCCTGCACCAGACGATAATCGGGCTTGAGGCCATCGAGCAGTTCAAGAAGGTAGGAGATTACCCGGATGTCATATTCGCGGCATGCGGCGGCGGAAGCAACCTCGCCGGGGCCGGCTTCCCGTTCCTGATGGACAAGTTAGGCGGCGGCAAGGACGTCCGCGTCGTTGCGGTCGAGCCGCAGTCCTGCCCGACCCTCACCAAGGGCGAGTTCAGGTATGACTACGGAGACACGGCACAGCTGACTCCTATGATGAAGATGTTCACGCTCGGCCACAACTTCATACCGCCGGGAGACCATGCGGGCGGCCTGCGCTATCACGCCGACTCTCAGCTGGTATGCCAGCTGTACAAGGACGGCCTCATAGAGGCACAGGCCTACGCGCAGACGAAGATATTCGAGGCCGCTATGATTTTCGCGCGCAGTGAGGGAATAATCCCAGCGCCCGAGTCGTCCCACGCGATACGCGCGGCGATAGACGAAGCGATAAAGGCACGCGAAGAGGGTAAGGAGAAGACTATATTCTTCAACCTCTCCGGCCACGGCATCTTCGACCTCGCCGCTTACGACGAATACAATAACGGCAGGATGAAGGACACGACATTCGACGCAGAGGGCATGAAGGCGGCCCTTGCCGAGCTGCCGGTCATATAGGGGTTTTAATGGTACGGGTAAAGATTTGCGGTATCACGAACCTCGACGACGCGCTATATGCCGCCGAGTGCGGCGCGGACGCGTTAGGGTTCGTGTTTTACAAGGGCAGCCCGCGCTATATAGAACCGGCTGCCGCGAGGATGATAATCGAAGAGCTTCCGCCGTTCGTCGTTCCGGTCGGGCTGTTTGTCGATGAAGCTACCGATATCGTCCTGCATAACCTGATAATGAGCCGCGTCAGGATGCTCCAGTTCCACGGCAAAGAGACAGATGATTTCTGCCGGGGTTTCAGCGTCCCGTATTTTA
>DASXVI010000358.1:0-2406 GCA_036504315.1 Nitrospirota bacterium | reverse complement strand
AGTGCTAAAGAAGATAGGCCTTTCGGCCGAAATGAACTGGAGAGACCTATTATTGGAGGACCGACGCATGCGCGAGGCCATGCTCTGGGAAGACGCCGGAGAAAATAAAGTACACTGCTTCCTCTGCCGCCACCACTGCAGAATTGCCGACGGCAGTGTCGGCATATGCCAGGTGCGCGAAAACCAGGGAGGCAGGCTGTATTCCCTCGTCTATGACAAGGTAATCGCGCAGAATATCGACCCGGTAGAAAAAAAACCGCTCTATCACTTCCTGCCCGGCTCAAAGACCTACTCCATAGCGACCCCAGGCTGCAATTTCCGGTGCCAGTTCTGCCAGAACGCCGACATAGCCCAGATGCCGAAGGACTCGAAGGTAGTTTTAGGCCAGTCCGTCAGCCCGCAGGAAATCGTGGACGAAGCACTCCGCGCAGGGTGCAAAAGCATATCTTACACCTACACCGAGCCGACGATTTTCTTCGAGCTTGCATACGATACTGCGGTGCTCGCGCACGAAAACGGCCTCAAGAACATCTTCGTGACCAACGGCTACATCACGGAGGAAGCGCTCCGGGAGATTGCGCCGTACCTCGATGCCGCGAACATCGACCTGAAGGGCTTCACGCCGGAGTTTTACCGCAAGGTCTGCGGGGCGGAACTCGAAGGGGTGCTCGAATCAATCAAGCTGTACCACGAGCTTGGAATCTGGACGGAAATCACCACCCTCATTATCCCCGGCCACAACGACAGCAAGAACGAGCTGCACAAGATAGCCCATTTCATCTCGACCATAGACAGGGACATCCCCTGGCATGTCACGAGGTTCCACCCCACATATAAACTGACCGACCAGCCCAGCACGCCGGTCGCCACTCTGAGGATGGCGATGCTGGCGGGTTTCGAGGAAGGCCTGCGCTATGTATATGAGGGCAACATCCCAGGCACCGGCGGCGAGGAGACCTACTGCCCCGGATGCAGAAGGCTGCTCATCAAACGCTACGGCTTCCAGGTCTCGGATGTCGATGTCCGCCACGGCCACTGCTGCTTCTGCGGCCACCTAATCGCAGGCGTCTGGGGATAAATTATCAATTACACTTGCAGGGGCCGGTCATCGTGCCGGCTTTTTTTTATTCCGGCAACCCTCCCCTGCCGGCCCGCACCGCATTTTTTGTTGGCAAAAGCCCTGTGTTGGGATATGATTTCAAATTAATGCAATTGCTATTTTAATGATATTAAAGGTTGGCAGGCGCCAAAACATAATGAAAATCAGTCCGTTCCCGATAATTATTTCCATTGTCCTCCTGTCCGGTTGCGCGGCTTACCACCCTGAACCTCTCAGTAATCAGCAGAAACTCTTAAACCAGGTACCCCACCTGACTGTTGACCCGCATAAAATGCCCTTGCCTGAGCTTGCGGCCCACCGGTTTGACCCCTCTGACGGGCTTGATATGACAGAGGTGGCGATGCTGGCCGTGGTCAATAACCCCGACCTGAAAGCCGCGAGAGACGATGCGCAGGTCTCCCGCGCCCAAGTCTTTGCGGCAGGCCTTATTCCCGACCCGCAATTAAATCTCACGCAGGATATCCCGACCAACAACATGGCCGGCCTTACTACCGCCTTCAACATCGGCCTGAGCATCGACACCAAGGCTATCATTACTCGCCATGTACGCACGCAGGCCGCCGAAGCCGACAGCCAAGCGGTTGACCTGAATATCCTATGGCAAGAATGGCAGGTGGTAAGCCAGGCGCGCCTTCTTTTTGTCAAGACCGTCTATATGGGCAAAGTCGTCAAGGTGTTTCAGGAGAACAAGTCGCTTTTCACCGAACGCTACGCAAAAAGCCTGAAAGCGTTTGAAAGAGGCGACACGACGGCTGACGCGATGAGCGCCAATCTGGTCGCCCTGCAGGACGCCGACCGTCAGCTATACGACGCTGTCCAACAGATGAAACAGAGCATGTACGGCTTGAACGCGCTTATGGGGTTGTCCCCGGACACCAGGCTCGACCTCGTGGAAAGCGCCTCCGACTTTACTCCTATAGACTCTGAGGCAACCGGCAAAGCCCTGGCCGACCTGCCGCGCCGCCGCCCCGACCTGCTCGCGCTTGCTGAAGGATACCAGTCCCAGGAACAAAAGGTCAGGCAGGCCGTCCTCGAACAGTTCCCGGCAATAAATATCGGCGTGACCAGGGCAAGGGACACGAGCGGGATTAACACTGTAGGCTTCGGGATAACGATGTCCCTGCCGGTCTTCGACCGGAACCGCGGCAATATCGCGATAGAGGAAGCAACACGCCAGAAACTTCACGACCAGTACCAGGCAAGACTGGATGCCGCCACCGGGGAGATAAGCCGGTTAAGGCTTGAGCAAAAGCAGCTGAGAGAGCAGCTGGATGCGGTAAAGGGTG
>DASXVI010000357.1:0-3011 GCA_036504315.1 Nitrospirota bacterium | reverse complement strand
AAGCCTGACCACATGGAAAGCTACATAATCCTTGCCGCCGCAATACCATTTGCCTTTGTGGGTATAGTTGTCTTCATACTCGCCACCGTTAGATATTCCATCACCAATACCCACCTGATAGTTTCCGTCCTGGGCTTTGCCGTCAGGAAGGCTCCCCTTGCAATGATTGAATCGGTCGAGTATGTCCCGCCCGGAAAACAATGGGGCGTGCTCAGACAGTCCGGCGCGGTCGTAGCTAATATGGGGCCTGACAAAAGGCCTTTCGTGTTCTCTCCGGGAGACGCTGAGAGCTTCGCCGAAAGCCTCAGGGCGGCGGTGGAGGACAGGACAAGACGAGATAAATAAGCTTTATTGCATTGGAGAGACGGCTGCTTGCCGTCCCTTTGGTTACCGGTCTGTTGGACTCAACGCCTCAATACTCCTTACAGTAAAATCTTCCTTACTATATTCAAATAGATAGAGCTTTCTTCCAGGATCGATACTTCCCCTTATTTTATCGTATGAGTCAAAATTCCACACTTCAAGATTTTCCTTTGGCGGGCTATACAAATTATTGACGGCGCTGTTAATCCCTACCCGGAATATATATGCCCCGTTGAGATTATCCAAATCCCCTATTATGGCCATTGCTGCGTTAGGCGGAGGATTTGGCACAAGGGTCTTTATCTGGGCGGGGACGGAGGCTGTTACTTTGTAAGCTATATTCCATGGTTTATAATTGACATGGGAAAGCCAAACGAACATCAATAAAACGCAAGCCAGGGAAGCCGTTTGGGCCAGGCGTATTTTATTCCTGTAATTTGGATATAAAATTATCGATAGTACGATGCAGAATCCTGCAAGAGGTATATACAAGAACCTTGTGCACATAAGATTATACTGCACGGGTGTCAAGTTGAGTGTCGGCAGCAAGCTTATAAAAAACCATGAGAAACCAAATAAAATAGCCTTCCAATTGCCTCGCGCAAAAAGAATAAAAAGTGTCAATGAAGCTAAATAAAGGATAGAGAAGAAATTTACCAGGACCCCTGTATCCAAATGCCATGGCTTATTCAACGGCAAGAGAAGAAGTTCAAAAGCATTATTGAAGTGGGCGAAGAAGACCCATTCAGGAGGGAGCCCGGCAGGCGTTCCATCGGCGTGACGGTACCCCCCGATATCCCCGAAAAGCAGCACCCGCAAACCTAAATAAGCCAATAGAAGGGCGAAGAACGGCAAAACCCGGCGAGTTGCGGGAGCCAGTCCTGATGTTTTTAGACCATTAAGCCCGATTGCTTCAAAGGCAACAAGAATTATTGGAAGCATTATTGCCGGTTCTTTCGACATTAACCCAAAGGCGAACAGGAAGAACGAGGCAATGTACGCATATCGCCTGCCTTCTTGGCGGTATTTAATATAAAAATAAAATGAAGACAACATGAATAACAGGCATAGCCTGTCAAAGGCGCAACTAACCCATCCGATCGATTCACCATGTAACGGGAAAACTGTGAAAAGCAGCCCGGCAAGCGCGGAAACCGGTTTATTTCCAGTTAATTTCTCCGTCACCAAGACGAGAATGAAGCTATTTGCGACATGGGTAAGCAGCGAACAAATGAGAAAAGCCTCGGGAGATGGTCCAAATATTGTCTTTATTACCCAGAAATAAAGAAAACCTATCGGTCTGAAAAAACTGGAGCCCTTCAACGGTAAAAATCTATCGATAACATCATTAAAAGAAAATGTATTGTATGCAAATAAATCAAAATCATCCGATAGGAACCCCCCGGGCCATAGAGTCCAAAATGATGCAGCCGTGCCGATAAATAAAATGGCCAACACAACGGCACTGAACCCGAAACTTTTTTTGCCTTTGTTTTTAATGTAGTTCAATTCTTTCTGCCTCTTTATGTTTTCTCGAAAAAAGTTAATTTATCCTCCAATATGGTTAATGTCAACGGTTTATTTCATGACGGCATTCTTTATTAATAACCTTTTCCTGTTTTTGCCTGTTGAAATAGTTGCATAAAATCTATATACTTACCTATCTATTAAAATTTGTTTGCCCCCACAGGAGACATGTAATAATGCTCTATTCCAAATTGCTCGTGCCGACGATGAAAGACGACCCCTCCGAGGCCGAGGTAATATCCCACAAACTCATGATGCGTGCGGGCATGATACGGAAGGTTGCCGCCGGAATATATACATATCTGCCGCTCGGGCTCCGCGTAATCCAGAAGGTTTCGGAGATTATCCGGCAGGAGATGAACCGCGCGGGCGCGCAGGAAGTGCTGATGCCCGCTGTCCAGCCCGCCGAGCTTTGGATAGAGTCCGGCAGGTGGGCGTTTTACGGCAAGGAACTGCTCCGCCTGAAGGACCGCCACGACCGCGAGTTCTGCATCGGGCCTACGCACGAGGAAGTCATAACGGACCTCGTCCGCCGTGAGGTAAAATCATACCGCCAGCTCCCGATAAACCTCTACCAGATACAGACAAAGTTCCGGGATGAAATCCGCCCGAGGTTCGGGCTGATGCGCGGCCGCGAATTCATAATGAAGGACGCATACAGCTTCCACAAGGATGAGAAGCAGGCCGAGACCGAGTACTGGAACATGTACGAGACCTACAAGCGCATATTCACCCGCTGCGGCCTGGACTTTCGCGCGGTCGAGGCCGACACCGGAAACATAGGCGGGTCTTTCTCCCACGAGTTCATGGTGCTCGCCGAGACGGGCGAGGACTTCATAGCCTCCTGCGGCAAGTGCGACTACGCGGCCAACCTGGAAAAGGCGCAGTGCGACCAGCCGGCAGAATATATAGTTGAAGGCGACGGAAGCCTGAGGGATAGAGAAACGGTTTCTACGCCCGGCAAGAAATCGGTCGAAGACGTGGCGGCGTTCTTGAAGGTCCCCGCCTCGAACCTCGTAAAGACGCTGATATACCTCGCGGACGGCAAGCCTGTCGCGGTGCTGGTTAGAGGCGACCACGAAATTAACGAGATAAAGCTTAAGAAGTGCCTCGACGCCAGC
>DASXVI010000356.1:0-7577 GCA_036504315.1 Nitrospirota bacterium | reverse complement strand
GGAGGCAATATGCTCAAAATGTTTAATATTATATCGGTTACGGCACTCTCGGCCCTCATGGCGTCAGGCGCGTTCTTCGTCAACCCGGCCATTGGAGCGGACTACGGCGGCGTGGACGAGGCCGGGACTTCGGCGGCCTACGCAAGCTACCTCAAAGGCGAGGTGCTTTTTTTCAGCCCCGATACCCGCGAGTGGGCGGCGGCGTCCCCCAACTATACATTCAGGGAGGGGGACAGCGTATGGGCCGGGGACGACGCAAAGGCCGAGATAAAGTTTTCCGGCGGCCCGACCGCCTGGCTCAATTACAAGACCGAACTTGAAGTACTGGAGATGGACAGCTTCAATGAAACCTACCGCCTCTCCATCCCGTCCGGCGAGGCGTCTTTCAGGGTCAGGGATTTCAGCAGGAACAAGGCGGTCTTTCAGGTGGACACCCCGAACGCGTCGGTCCGCGCATACGGCAAGGCGCGTTTCCGCGTCTCTACCACATCCGACGGCTCGACGCTCGTTGGCGTAAGTAAGGGCGCGGTCGAGGTCGAATCGCAGGAGGGCCTGACCAATTTGAACGAGGGCGACCTGCTCGAAGTGGATGCCTCCGGCACGCCTTCAATTTCAGGCCTGCCTGAGCCCGACAGCTGGGATAAGTGGGTGGCCTCGCGCACGATGAAGTTCGAGAGGGGCTCGCGGAGCGCCGAATATCTGCCGGAAGGGCTGCGGGACAACGCATACGAGTTCGACAACGGAGGCCGCTGGTTCAACCAGGAGGGGTACGGCTATGTCTGGGCGCCGGAAGTCCCGCAGACATGGTCTCCATATTCAAACGGCAGGTGGGTATATGGAGCGGACGATTTCGTCTGGGTATCGTTTGACCCGTGGTACACCGTTTTTCATTACGGCAGGTGGATGTGGACGCCGATGGTCGGATGGTACTGGATACCGCCCGGCCCGCCGGACATCTTCTGGTCGCCGGGATATGTAAGCTGGGTATGGGGGCCTGACAGGCTCTACTGGCTCCCGCTCGGGCCTTCCGAGCCGTATATCGGCTACGGTTATTACGGGCCTGCCAACATCAATTTCAACAGGGCGAAAATACGCACGACTACCAACATCTTCATTAACAGCAACGCGCCGAACGCGGTTTCAAGCATCGACAGCCACGCCTTCGCCCTCGGTCAGGCAAGGGTTGCCAGGGTCACGGACCCATCGGCAAACCCGTTCCGCAACAAAGGCGTAAACGGCACACGGATAATTGCGCGGCCTCCGGTGAAGGAAGTCAGGCCGACGAGGGCCTCGAGGCTCCCGAAACCGGATGTTAAACCGTCCGCCGCGGCCCTGCCGCCCAGGCAGGTGGAAACCAGGGCGGCCGAGACCCGTTCGCGCGTAATAGCGCGGGACCCGAAGGCGTCCGCGTTCAACCCGAAAAGGCGTCCGCGCGTGATTGAGGATGTGAAGAAGGCGGCCCCTGCGGCAATAGTACCTACGAGGCCTGCGCCCGAGACGAGGCGCGCACCCGAGACAAGGCCACTACCGGAAACGAGACCTGCTCCTGAAAAGAGACGCGTACCTGAGGGGAGACCTGCTCCCGAGAAAAGGCTAGCGCCCGAAACGAAACCTGTGCCTTCAGCGCCTTCTCCGAGCCGGGAAGACCGCGCAAAGCCCAGGACATTCGAGAGGCGGCGGGACGGCGATATCCACGCCCCCAGCGAGCCGAGGCGGAATGAGCAGATAAGGCCCGCACCGGAGGCCGCAAGACCTGCACCGGAGCCGACTCCGCCTCCGGTTAAAGAGGAGCGCCGGGGGATTGAGAAGAGGGACAGCAAGCCGGAGTTTCGGCCTGTTCAGAAGATTGAAAAACAGCGAAAGGAAACACCAGTCCAGAACCCGGATTCCCGTATAGAACGCAGACCGGAACCGGGGCCTGCGAGGGTTGATGCAGCACCCGCTCCGAGGCCGGAGGCCCGCCCAGCGCCTGATAGACGGCCTGGGGTTAAGCCCGCGCCAACTCCCAAGCCTGAGCCAAAGATAGCGCCCAAGCCTGTGCCCAAGCCGGAAGTTGAATCGGCTCCTCCACCCAAAACAGACCAACCCGAAAAACCGGGTAAACCCGAGAGGCCCGGGGAACGAGACTGAATAAAAAAGGCGGCCTGATTGGCCGTCTTTTTATTGTACCTTTATGCTGCTGCGATGACGCTCATACCCGCCGCTCCTGCCCGACGGCGCTCATGCTGTCAGCCGGGGACGCATTATTACGGCCGGCCTTCGGCCGACTCGCGAAGAAATGCGCCCCTTTGCCAGCATGAGCGCCGTCGTGAGTTTGACATCGGGAGCATTGCCAGCATGAGCGCCATCGGGAGCCTCGTCACTGGAACCTTGTAACCAGCGCCCCGACGAACTTCATGTCCTTGAGATACTGGATTAAATCCACCTCTTTTACGATGCCGCCGCCCGGTTTCCCTTTCGACGACTTCGAGCCGCTTGCGTGGATGAGCTTAATACTGCAGTCGCCCAGGCTTATGATTCCTAAGTGGCCGACTATCTCGCCGACTACCCTCCTCGACGGGTCTTTCAGGAAGAAGATTATGTCGCCGTCCTGGAGCTTGCCGTAGTTTTCGAACTTCAGCAGTTCGTCCTTCGGGATGTACCCGACCGAAGACCTCCCGCGAGAGCCCGGCATTGCGGCAGTCTTTCCAAGCCCGGCGGTAATATTTGCGCCCCACTTGCCGGAGAAGACCATGTCCTCGCCGTACTCGAACCGCTCGTCATAGTTTGCGACCTTGCCGCCTTCAAGCCTGCCGTGCGTGCGGAACCTCAAGTCGAGCGCCCGCTCCTCGGCCTCCTGCGGCGTCCGGCTCAGTCCAAGTTCGGCTGACCTGAACACTAGGTACATGCAGTCCACCAGCTCGTCGCATACTATTTTTGAACAACTAACATACGCGCCGAGCGGGTCGGTGTCATACGGCGTCCCTACGAAGCTCTCGGCCCATATAGCAATCCTCTCACCGGCGGGCCTTGCCGCGATGGCCTTCATCCGGGCCTCTATGCCCTCTTTCAGGGCAGGCGCGGGACGCACCGAGTTTGCGGTGAGCGGCGCGGCGTCTATTGCTTTCGCGGATTGCACACAGGCAACAGCGAGGATTTGCACTATTAAAAAAAACAGCACGCTCTTCTTCATAAGCCCCATCCCTCTAAATTGGAATCCCGTAAACCTGCACTTCGGATTATAACATGGTTGCCGTTGTCCGGCTAAAAAAACACTGGGGTGTCAGCTCGTCCGAAGGGCGTCCACGATGTTCATCCGCGCCGCCCTTAGCGCGGGCAGGAAGCCACCGACAAAACCCATGACGAGCGAGAACACGACCGACTGCCAGATTATAGGCCAGGTCAGGGTAAATGTGAACGCGAGCTCGGAGAATGTCTGCCAGTTCATCGTCGAAATCGTATAGAACTGGAGGAACGACGCGAAGAACAACCCGGCCACGCCGCCGATAAGCCCCAGAAACAGCGATTCCAGCATGAAGGCCGCGGTTATGTTCCACTTCCGAAAACCCAGCGCGCGCAGCGTGCCGATTTCGTTCACGCGGTTGGCCACCGCCGCGTACATCGTAATCATCGCGCCGATCACCGCGCCGAGCGAAAATATTACCGTGAGCGCCGTGCCGAGTATCCGCAGGAACTTCGACATAATCTCGGACTGGTCGGCGTAGTACTTCGTTTCGCGCTTGGTTTCGAGCGAAAGCCTCGGGTCGCCCTCAACCTTCGCCTTGAAATTGTCGAACGCGGACGGGTCCCTCAGCCTGAATGTTACGGACGAATACGCGGGCCTGCGGAATGCCTGCATGAGCTGATCTGCGTCGCCCCATATCTCGGAAGAGAAGCCGGTGTTGCCCGCATCGAAAACGCCCACGACCGTCCATTCACGCATACCGAAATGGAGCTTCTCGCCGATGCCTCCGCCCACAAACCTCTTCGCGATGCTCTTGCCCGCAATTATCTCGGCGGAACCGGGTTTGAACATCCGCCCCTCGGCGAGCTTCACCTGCGGGCGTATGTCGAGGGCCGCAGGCCCTACCCCGCGTATCTGGACATTCGACGGTTTTTCGCTGACCCGCTTCGGCAGCATTATCAGGACGACGAGTTCCTTTGAAATCAGCGGGACTCCGCCGAGCCCGGCGGCTACCTCCGGCTGGCTCTCTATTATCGAGGCCTGCCCCCTCTCGACCGAACTCTGCACCTCGGACTCGGCCGCCTTCCGAAACACCACCGCGTTGTCCGGCGAGCCGGTCTCCACCAGCGTCTTTTTCAGTCCCTCGGAGAGCATCAGCACGGACGCGAACACGAACACCACCAGCGCCATGCCGCCAGCGGTAAGCACGGTCGTGAGCCTCCTCGTCCAGAGGTTCCTGACGCTGTAATAATACGGGATGCCGGATATCATCCGATCCTCCTGAGGCCGTCGGCAATCTTGATGCGAACGGCCCGCCAGGCCGGGAACAACGCCGCGACAAACCCGACTACAAAGGCCGCTGCAAGCTGCATATAAATGGTATTTCTGTCAATATTGAAAATCGGGAAGAAATTGGAAAGCTGGCTCTTGAACCATAACGCGGCCGGGTAATCGAGCCCGACGGCTATTATCCCTCCGAGCATCGCGATAAACATTGACTCCCCAAAAATAAGAATCGAGATATGGATACCGCCGAAGCCGAGCGTCTTGAACACCGCGTACTCGCCGATGCGCTCCCTCGCGGTCATCGCCATCGTGTTCGCCGTCACCGCCATTATTATGATTATGACGACATACGAGACGAGCTTGATGGCAATTACGATGGCCTCGGTCATCGCGATAAAGCTCAACTGAAACGCCTTCTCGGACTCCGTCAGCGTCTCGGCGAGCGAGTTTTTGAACATCGAATCTATCTCCTGCGCGGCGGGGCTTGCATCGCCCGGAGACTTCACCCCTATCATATAAAAGCCCACCTGGTCGGCACGCGCGGGCGCGCTCTTCCTCATGCTCTCGTTTAGGTAATCCCACTGGAAGAACAACTGCGTCTCGTCCGTGCTGCTCGTCTTGCCGGTGTATACCCCGCGTATCGTCATGCTCCAGTCGCCCGGATATATCGTGCCCTTCAATGTAACGGTGTCGCCGAGCTTCCAGTGGAACCGCTCCATCAGTTTTTTCCCGACGACCGCGCCCTTCCTGTCGCGGATGAAAGCGTTCTTCTGGTCCTCCGGCACGACGAATTCGGGATAAAGATTAAGGTAGCTCTTGGGGTCCACCGCAAAATTCGCGAAGAAGTTTTTCTTGTCGATATAGTACCCGCCGAACCAGTTGCCCCACGAGACAATCTTGACCCCCTCGACCTGCCTGATCTTTTCCTTGTATGACATCGGGAGCGTGAAAATAATCGAAATCGCGTTCCGTGTGACGAGGCGGCTTGCGGAAGAGGCATCGACCCCGGAGTACCAGGCCCCGATGATGGTCCTCAGCATCCCGAAGGACAGTATCGCGATTGTGATGCCCAGGACCGTCAGCGAGCTTCGGAGCTTGTGCCGGAACGGGTTTTTGAGCAGGAGTTTAAGGAAGTACATCTGTAAGGACGCCCTTCTCGAGGTGGCGCAGGACATGCGCGCGTTCGGCGGCCCTGGGGTCGTGCGTCACCATTATTATCGTCTTGCCGGACTCGGTATTCAGCCGGTCCATCAGGTTCAATATCTCCTGCGCGGAGTTTCTGTCGAGGTCGCCGGTCGGCTCGTCAGCGACGATTATCGAGGGGTCGGTCACGACCGCGCGCGCGATAGCCACGCGCTGCTGCTGTCCGCCGGACAACTGCGACGGGTAATGGTCCACCCTGTCGGACAGCCCGACTATATCGAGCGCGGCCGCCGCGTGCTCCCGCCTCTCCCTGCGGGAAAGCCCTGTCAGCACAAGCGGCAGTTCTACGTTCTCGAACGCGGTTAGCACCGGGATGAGGTTGTAGAACTGGAAGATAAAGCCGACGCTTCCCGCGCGCCATGCCGCAAGCTGGGTTTCGGTCAGCCCGGTTATCTCGACCCCGGCCACCTTTATGCTGCCTGAGTCCGCGCTGTCGAGCCCCGCGATGAGGTTCAACAGCGTGCTCTTGCCGGAGCCGGACGGCCCCATCAGCGCCACGAACTCGCCCTCGGCGATGTCGAAGGATAAATTCTCAAGCACCGGCACCGCCTGGCTGCCGCGCCTGTAGGACTTTATCAGGTCCCGTATCTCTACGGCGGGCCTTCCACTCATAACTCGGCCTCTTTTACTGTCGAGCCGTCCTTGAGCTTCTCCGCCGGGTTTATGACTACCTTGTCGCCGGACTTCAGCCCGGACTTTACCTCTACCCAGTCGCCGAGCTTCTCGCCAGTTATGACCTCGCGCAGGGATGCCTTCCCGTCCTTGACCACAAACACGACCTGCCTGCCGCCGCGGTTGACTACCGCCTGCGTGTTCACGGCGAGGCGCGGCTCGCGCTCGCCCGGTTTTACATCCCTCTCCAAAAACGCCGCCTTCGCGCTCATCTCCGGCAGGACCCTCTGGTCGCGCTCGATGAACTTGACCTTCACCAGCACGGAGGCCTTGGTGCGGTCCGCCGTAGGGACTATAGTTGCAACCTCACCCTTGAACCGCCTGTCGGGAAGCGCGTCCAGCTGTATCTCGCACGGCTGGCCGACGGCTACCTGCGTGAGGTTCGATTCGGAGACATCGGCCTCGACCTGAAGCGAGTCCATGTCGGCAATAGTGACGACCGCCGCCTTGGATTCGGTCGATGCTCCGATTGGCGTCACGATGTCGCCCACATCCGCGTTCTTTGTCAGCACAACCGCGTCGAACGGCGCGCGGATGTAAGTATATTCCACCGAGACCGCCGCGCCCTTGAGTGCGGCCTCCGACGCGTTGATAGTCGACTGGCCCGCCTTGACCGCTGCGTCGGCCTTCTTGTACCTCGCCTCCGCCGTGTCAAAATCCGACCTGGCGACAAAACCCTTCGCCAAAAGCTCTTTCATGCGTTTGAGGTTAAGCTGGGAGTCATGCAGCTCCGCCTTCGCCTGCCCGAGGCTGTCCCTGGATACGGACAGGTTTGCGTTCGCCTGCGACTGGGCCGCGCGGACATCCTGGCTCTCCAGCTTTGCTATGACCTGCCCGGCCTTTATCTTGTCGCCCTCCTTCACGCCCAGCCAGACAAGCCTGCCGGTAACCTTGGCGGCGACCGCGGACTTTTTCTGCGCGACGACATACCCGCTCGCGTTCAGCTTCGTAAACGTCTGGGACGGATAAACCATCGAGGCCGCCGCCGTCCTGACCTCCGTCTTCGGGGTTATTATCCCGGTCAGGGCTACCGCCGCGATTACGGCCGCTAAGATTATTATTGCGACAAGCAGCGGACGCATACGCTTCCCCGGCCCGGCCGCCGTGCCCTTCTCTATTTTTAACCTGCCCAAATCCTCGTTAGCCATTCTGTGCTCCGGGTAAATTAATAACGCAAAAAATTACCCGCTGTTCTGCGGGATACTTTCTATTATAGTTGTCATTTTAATACAAAAAAGGACGGATGACAATA
>DASXVI010000355.1:0-5007 GCA_036504315.1 Nitrospirota bacterium | reverse complement strand
CTCTGGGCTTTCTTGTCCAAACCGCACAGGCGCAGCCGCCGAAAAATTCCACAGGCTCGTTTCCGGTCTCGGTCGTTGACGGGGACTTCAACGGCGACGGCATAACCGACATCGCCGCGGCAAACCTGAACGCCGACAGCTTTACGGTATTCCTGATGGGCGCGGACGGCGAACTGGCCGACACCAAAGAGACCTGGACGGCAAGCGGGCCGACAAGCCTCGCTGTATCGGATATCAACGGCGACGGGATACCCGACATCCTTGCGGCCTGCTATTTCGACGGCGTAGTGACCGTGCATATCGGCAGCGGCGACGGGACGTTCGATTTCGGCGGGTACTGCTATACGGGCCTCTCGCCAGACCGGGTGATCGCGGCCGACTTAAACGGGGACATGAATACCGACGCCGTTGTGGCAAACCTGAACGACGGGAGCATATCGGTGATGCCGGGAGACGGGCGGGGCAACTTCCAGCCGGCTGGCGAGTACGGCGTCGGGGCGGCTCCGAGGGGCCTTTGCGCAGCCGATTTCAATTCCGACGGAAGGCTGGATATCGCGGTCGCAAACTCCGGTTCCGACAGCGTGACGGTGCTGCTGGGAGACGGCGCGGGCGGTTTTATGGGTGAGGTGGAACTGTCTGCCGGCAGCTCGCCCCGGGATATCGCCGCCGCGGACCTCGACGGAGACGGCAATCAGGATATTGTTGTATCCTATGCCGACGGGACATTCGTTTCCGCCTTCCTGGGCCGCGGCGACGGCACATTCGGGAGACGGTCTGATTTCAGCGCGGGCCGCGGGGCAAGGGGCCTGACCGTGGCGGACTTTAACGGGGACGGCATACCCGACCTCGCGTTTACGGACATTGTTGACGGGCTTATTTCCGTGCTGCTGGGCAACGGCGACGGGAGCTTCCGGTTCTCGTCCACAAATACCGCCGGGCTGGCCCCCAGAGGGCTTCAGGCCGTGGACATAAACGGCGACGGGCTGCCTGACATCGTTTATTCGGCGACTGCCGAGAATATGGTATCATCGCTTATCAACACGGGCGGTGAAGACGGCGGGCCGGACTTTACATCGGGCCAGGCGCACGAAGCGGCTTATGCCCCGGAACCTCGGTCCGATAAGTACTATGGGCCTGGGCAGGAAGACGAGAATAGCGAGTAAACGGGAGAGAATATGAAATTTGCAACCGGCTTAATCTTTGCGGCCCTCCTTATTGCCCACAACGCGGGCGCGGCAGGCTACTCCAAAGGGACGACATACCAGGCGGGGATGGGCGCGAGGTGCATAGCCGTAGCGGACTTCGACGGCGACGGGAAGCTCGACCTTGCGACCGCCAATCCCGGCTCGGCTACGGTATCCGTCCTCCTCGGGAAAGGCGACGGGACATTCCAGCCTGCGCAGGACTTCGCAACCGGACGCGACCCGGCCGTGATAATGGCGGGAGATATCGACGGGGACGGCAGGCTGGACATAATGACCGCGAACGGCGACGGGACCGTATCTTTTCTGCGGGGCTTCGGCAACGGCTCGTTTTTGGCGGCGGACAACTTCAAGGCGGGCAAGTCACCGTCGGCGCTTGCGGCGGGCGATTTCAACGGGGACGGTATCACGGACCTTGCGGTCGCCCTGTCCGGCGAGAACGGCGTGGCCGTGCTGATGGGCGGGCTGGCCGGCCGGTTCCTGCCGAGGGCATTCTACTCCACGGGGAAAAACCCGGCGGATGTGAAGGCCGCCGACTTTAACCAGGACGGGCAGACCGACCTCGCGGTATCCAACAAGGGAAGCGGCGGGATTACTATACTGCTCGGGAGCGTGTCGGGCAAATTCGACAGGGCCAACACCAAAAAGGCCTGCGACTCGCCCGGCAAGATGGCGGTTGCCGACTTCGACGGCGACGGGATGCCGGATTTGCTGGTGGT
This sequence comes from Nitrospirota bacterium, assembly GCA_036504315.1. Classification (GTDB taxonomy): domain Bacteria; phylum Nitrospirota; class JACRHJ01; order JACRHJ01; family JACRHJ01; genus DASXVI01. The sequence goes on along the minus strand of DASXVI010000355.1, from coordinate 3,086 downwards.
CTGCGCAAGGAGCGCGGGGGTAATGTTTATGGGCGGGTTCGGGAACGGCATGCTGCGCGAGGGGATGTACTATGGCGCGGGCATAGGGCCTGGCGCCATAACCACGGTCGGGTCTGCGGAAAACGGGAAAATAAACGCGGCAGTTGCGGGTTCGGGACCAAACGCATTCACGGTGCTCGAGAACAACGGCACGGGGTTCTTTACGGCTAAGGATGGCGCAGCCCAGGCCGGGCCGGGCGGCGCGCAGGATATTGTATCCGCCGACTTCAACGCCGATGGCATCCCGGATATCGCGACAGCGGACGGGACCGGCAACAGTGTTACGGTATTTCTGGGGAAGTAACGAAGCGGTCTTGCCGACAAAGGGGCGAAATTCTTCGGGGCGTCAGCCGAAGGCTGGCCCTTAATATTGCGGCCCGGCTGGCGGGATGACCGCAAGTTAATTCAATAAATTATTATGGCTTGGCGTATGGCAGCATGACGAAGAAGCGGCTGCCTTTGCCGGGCTCGGACTCGACCCGTACCCGTCCGTTCAGGCGGTCGCATATTTTGCGCACAATTGTAAGCCCGAGGCCCTCCCCGCCTTTGTTCGCCCCCGCCCTCTGGAATATCTCGAATACCCTTTCACAGTTATCCTGAGAGATGCCGACACCGTTGTCCTCGACGCAGTAGACCGAGACCGGGCCCTGCCTGGACCCGTGGAGGCTTATAACGCCGGGGCGCGCGGGGTCGCTGTATTTCAAGGCATTACCCAGAAGGTTGGTAAATATCTGGTTTACCATGTACTCGTCGCCCAGGCAAGGCGGCATCTCGCCGACGGTAATTGTCGCCCCGCACTCGCGCGACTGGAATTTAAGCGTCTTTACGACCTCTTGGGCAAGCGCTTCCATGTCGAGAGGTTTCAGCTCCAGCGCCGCACTGCCGAGACGGGATATCCTGAGCAGGCCGTTTAGCAGAGAGTCTATCTTATTTATGCTGGCCTCTATAAAACCGAGAGAAAAACTGACGTCGGACTCGCAGATTTCAGTGAGCTTTTTTTTGAAAACATCGATGTCCCGTTCAGTTTCGTGCAAAGAGCTGATACGCTGGCAAGCCTTGTCGAGCTCGCGCTTGAAGCCCATGATATTAACGAGGGGTGAACGCAGGTCGTGCGAAGTGATGTATATTACCTGCTCCAGCTCCCTGTTTTTTTCGACCAGCTTGTCGTTCAAGAGTTTGACGGCGCGTTCGGCCTTCCGCTTTGTATGGTTACTGACGAGAAGGATGCCTATGATGAACGACAGGAAAAACAGCAGCCCTGTCAGGATGAAAATGGCGGATTTGTGGGTCTCAAAGAAGGTGATGCCGTCACTGCCGGACAGCGCTTCGATATTTGCGAACGCCGGCACAAAGCAGGCAAGCCCCCCGGTAAGGATGATAACCGTGAGAAAGAGATGGCGGCCTGACAAGAAGGCGCGTGCGTGCATGGCAAGCCGGTTGGGCATGTTCATAGCTGTTTAAAACATCCAACTGTTGCAAAATCTAAGAGCGGGTTACTCCCACTCGATCGTTGAAGGCGGCTTGCTGGATATATCGTAACAGACGCGGTTGACGCCTTTTATCTCGTTGATTATCCGGCTCGATATTATGCCGAGGAGCTCGTAAGGCAGGTGCGCCCAGTCGGCGGTCATGCCATCTTTCGAGTTGACCGCGCGGACCGCGACTACATTGTCGTATGTACGCTCGTCGCCCATCACGCCGACCGTGCGGACCGGCAGCAGTACCGCGAAAGACTGCCATATCTCGCGGTACAGCCCGGCCTTCTTTATCTCCTCAAGCACTATCATGTCGGCCTCGCGGAGGATGTTCAGCCTCTCCACGGTCACCTCGCCCAGCACCCTTATCGCAAGGCCGGGGCCGGGGAACGGCTGGCGCCAGACGACTTCTTCAGGCAGGCCGAGTTCCTCACCCACAAGCCGCGCCTCGTCCTTGAAAAGCTCGCGGAGCGGCTCGACCAGCTCGAACTTCATGTCCTCCGGCAGGCCGCCTACATTGTGGTGGGACTTGATGACCGCGGACGGGCCCTTGAAGCTGACGCTCTCGATAACGTCCGGGTACAGCGTGCCCTGGGCCAGAAACCGCGCGTTTTCGATCGTCACGGCCTCGGCGTCGAATACGTCTATAAAGGTATTCCCGATTATCTTCCTCTTGGTCTCCGGGTCCTCTACGCCTGCAAGGCGGGTGAGAAAAAGCTCGGACGCATCCACATACTTGAGGTTTAAGCCCATGGTCGAGAAGGTTTCCTGCACACGCTCGGCCTCGCCCTTGCGCAGCACTCCGTTGTTCACGAATATGCAGGTGAGCTGGTCTCCGACAGCCTTGTGGATGAGCGCGGCCACGACAGAGCTGTCCACTCCGCCGGACAGCCCGCATATGACCTTCTCGCCGCCTACCTGCCTGCGGATGATATCTACCGAGTAGTCAACGAAGGACTCCATCGTCCAGGACGGCACGCAGCCGCATATATCGTGGACGAAGTTCCTTATCACCTGAGAGCCCTGCGGCGTGTGGACGACCTCGGGATGGAACTGCACACCGAAGAAGCGGGCCTTCCTGTTCGCCATCGCGGCGGCGGGCGAGTTACCGGTGTGCGCGATAACCTCGAAGCCCTCGGGCATCTTCTCGATACGGTCGCCGTGGCTCATCCAGACTACTGACTTTTTCTCGGGGGAGCCTTCGCCCGTGCCTCCGATATACTTCAGGAGGTCGGACTCGCTGTCAATGATAAGCTCGGCCCGGCCGTACTCGCGCTTTGCCGCGCGGGCGACTTCCCCGCCGCAGAGGTGGGTCAGAAGCTGCATCCCGTAGCAGATTCCCAGCACGGGTATGCCGAGTTCCAGATGGTCCTTGCCGATTAGCGGGGCAGCCGGGTCGTATACGCTCGACGGGCCGCCGGAGAGTATCAGCCCCTTGGGCTTGAACGCCTTGATTTTGTCGAGTCCGGCGTTGTACGGAAATATCTCGCAGTATACCTTGGCCTCGCGGACCCTGCGTGCGATGAGCTGTGTATACTGGGAGCCGAAGTCGAGGACAAGTACCCTTTCGGA
>DASXVI010000354.1:0-4083 GCA_036504315.1 Nitrospirota bacterium | reverse complement strand
GGTGAAGCGCGGTGAGCAGGAGATATCGCTTACCGCCAAGGAGTTCTCCCTGCTTGAATATCTTATGCGCAATACCGGAAAGCCGATATCAAGGGCGGAGCTTTCCGAGCATGTCTGGGATGTGAGTTTCGACCGCATGACAAATGTAGTGGATGTGTATATAAACTTCCTGAGAAACAAGGTGGACAGAGACTTTGACCGCAAGCTGATACATACGGTACGCGGGGTAGGTTATGTCCTCAAGGCATGAAATACAATACGATAAAGGCCCGGCTCGCCCTTAAGACGACAGAGTTCGGCCTCCTCTTCTTCCTTATCTCGCTTGGCATCCACCAACTGATGCTGCCGCTCGGCCGCATAGCCTCTATAATGATATCCACGGTCTTTTTCGGCGGCGGAATCCTGGCCTCGGCCTATATCGCGGCGGCCCAGGAGCTTTGGGTCTTCAAAAGGCTTGCGGACAGCCGTGACCAGGGCGACGCCTGGCAGGACCTTTCGGAGGAAAACCTGCCCGAAGAGGTGACAGAGGTGCGGGGCGTGCTCAACTCCCTGAAGACGGGGATGGAAGAAGCCATCCTTTCGCAGAGGCGGTTCCTTGCGGACGCATCCCACGAGATGCGCTCTCCCATAACTATAATGAAGGGCAACATCGAGATAGCCCTCCGGCGGGAGCGCGACGTAGGCGAGTACAAGGGCGTCCTCACGAGCAACCTCGAAGAGATAGACAGGCTCGAATATCTGCTGAAAGACCTTATGTTCCTTGCCCGTACCGATGCCAACGAACTCCTGATGAACATGGCTCCGATGAACCTCGAAGATGTACTCCAGACCGTATTCGAGGGACTCAGCCCTCTTGCGGGGCGCAAGGGCATAGAGCTGAACATAGACCTTAAATGTCCGCAGGGATGCCGGATGGAGGGCGATGCCGACAGGTTGAGGCAGCTCTTCATAAACCTTGTTGAGAACGCGATACGCTACACACCTTCGGGCGGCAAGGTGAACATCGAACTTACCAAGGTTACCGGAATAAACAAGGTCGTCATTGCAGATACCGGGATAGGCATCCCGGAGGCCGAACTGCCAAAGATATTCGACCGCTTTTACCGGGTGGAAAAGGCCCGTTCACGCGAGATGGGCGGCACCGGCCTTGGCCTCTGCATATGCAAATGGATTGTGGACGCCCACAAAGGGGACATCTATATCGAGAGTGAGGAGGGCGTTGGAACGAGGGTAACGGTGATGCTTCTATAACCGCTATTTCGACAGAAAAACGTTCAGCTTTCCTGCCTGGTCTTTTATCTTCCTGTATGTCATCACTATATCGTCGATACCGTCGCCGTTTAAATCCTGCACCGCCATTTCGGACGGGGCCGCAACAGACAAGGTCAGCCCCGCGTTGTCGGCAAGTACGCTGTACCTGTCCGGCAGGTAAATAGAGACTTTGTCGCTCTTGGACGCAACTATAAGGCCGTATCCAGGCGTCCTGGTAAACTTCCCCATAGTCATTACGGGCTTGGCGTTCTTGCCCATGTTCGAGATATCGAGGTTGAACACCACGCCCTTTTCCTTCGATGGCTGGTCCTGGAACCGGCCGTTATTGCCCTGAAGGTAAACGCCTACGGTCATGTTTATCTGGCGGGATGTTATCATGTTTATGAAGTTGCTGATGCCCATCTTGACGGAGGGCAGGAGCAGGTCCATCTTTCCGTCACCGTTTACGTCTATTACCCTCGGGCCTACTACCCCCTCGGTCATAATCGTCTGGGTGGGCTTGTCCGGGAAGGAGCCGTCGTCGGCCCTCTTGTAGATAAACACGAGGCTCTTCGTCTGGGAAACTCCGCCTACCATCTTGGTCACTACCATATCCAGCCTGCCGTCCCCGTCGAGGTCTACCGCCTGCACTCCCGCGGTATCCAGGGAATCTTTCTTGCTTGAGTCAAGAAGCCCGGGCCGGAACTTTACCGGGGTATCCGCAAACCCGCCAGCCTTACGAAGCCAGATATCGGCGTTGTCGTCCCATGCAACCATCAGGTCCTGGCTGCCTCGCGAGTTGAACGGGACCTTCTGCACGACCGGTATTTTATGCGTGATTATTAGCTGGCCCTCGTTGAGGGTAAGGGGGTTGTCGAGGAAGCTCGTGCGGGTGACAAGCGGCATGGAGCTCGCGAGTTTATACCCGCCGCCGGTATTTGAATATACGGCCAGCCTTTCTATCGAAGGTATTATCGCAAGGTCCGCGCCGCCTCCCGCGTTCTCGATAAGTATCGGCCAGCGGGGCAGGTCGAGCGGGTCTTCCTGGCTGAATATGCTCGAAGACTTTATCAGGAGCGTGGGCCTGGTCGAGAAAGTTCTGCCGGTCATCTGATAAATTGTCAGGCCTTCGGGCGTCATGAAGGCGATGGCCTTCTTCTGGCCTGCCGCGACGGTGCCGACATCAAACACGACCGCCTCGTGGTCGAGGTACCAGTTCTGGTCCGGGTACTGCCCGAAGCCCCCGCCCTTTTTCTGGTAAAATACGGATACGATGCGCTTTGCGCCTTTCTTTCCGGTTGAAAGCGAGATGGCAACTATGTCCTTAAGCCCGTCCCCGTCAAGGTCTTCTATGGTAGAGCTTACCAGTTGGCCCGTTATCTGCATCGGGTATTTGGTATAGCTCGGCGGCTCGGCGGAGAAAGCATTTGCCGCCATGACGGCAATCGCGGCAAGGGCTGTGCATGTTGCTGACAGGGCGGCTTTCACTTTCATATTCAATATATTTCCTTCTTCTTGAAAATCAGGAACGCGAGCAAGAGAAATACGGACATAGTGGAGATATTGACGGCGAAAAAAGATAATATGTCGGGCGACCATGTCTTGGCCTTGACGACCGCCATCTCCCTCAGGATGTTCTGGCCCAGGTCCATGTAAGCCGTGAATATCCATGGGCTGAATGTATCGAAGTTCTTCAGAAATGCTACCGGGAAGTATATCACAAGGGAAGTTATTACCGCCCAGCCTGCATTGTTAATTATTACGGATAACAGCAGGCCCATGCAGCCGACCGTATATATCGAGAAGATGTTCATCAGGTTGCTGACGGCGAGGTTGCCGAGCATCTCGGCGTGAGTGCGGTAGACCTCTCCGGTCTCGGGTATTGCGAGGTCGCCCATGCCGTAGAATATTGCCCCTGCCGAAACGCTGATGGCGGTCATGATGCCGACGATTACCAGACAGTATACGAGCAGGGCGAGCGCCTTGCCTGCAAGCAGCTCGCCGCGCCTTATAGGCCTGGTCAGGAGGTTCTTGAGCGTGCCGCTGTCCGTCTCGGACGCCATTATCGAGCCTGCGAACGCGAGCATGCATATCGTGCCCGCGCCCGCGGAGCCGAATGTGCCGGACTCGATGATGGAGGCGAATGTATATCCGTCGAACACGACCCCTTCCGTACCCCGGAAGGCTGCCATTATGGCCGGGAATATGCGCGAGCCCAGCCCTACCATAAGCGCGTTGATTACGATAAAAATGACCAGCAGGTAGGAATATTTCTGCCGCGACATCTTGTAGAGTTCCGCATGGGTAAGCGTGAATATCCTGTTAAGCATGGATGCGCCTCCCGCCGGCTGCGGACCTGTCCCCGGATGTGCCGCCGGTCAGTTCCATAAAGAAGTCCTCGAGCGTAGTCTCCCTTGGTATCAGGCTGAAGACCGCTATGCCCGCGTCCACGAGGGCCTTGTTTAAGCGGGCGGAATCCTCCCGACGGGCGACGGCCTCGACATGACCGTCCTCAACCGTTACGGATGTGACAAAGTCGAGCTTCGATAAAATTCCGGCGGCCTTATCCTTGTCGGACACCCGAAGCTCCAGCCGCAAGGTCTCCTTTTTCAGGAGGTCGTCCACCTCGCCCTGGGCAAGCAGCACCCCGTTGTTTATTACGGCCACTTTGGTGCAGACGGCCTCGACTTCGTGCAGCATATGGCTGGATATGAAAACTGTTATGCCGTGGTCGCGGGCAAGCCGGTTAATCAGCCTGCGTATCTCGACCATTCCTGAGGGGTCGAGCCCGTTCGTCGGTTCGTCCAGTATTATTATTTCGGGTCCCGACAG
>DASXVI010000353.1:0-3707 GCA_036504315.1 Nitrospirota bacterium | reverse complement strand
AAAGAGGGCAAAAAGAAACTGCAGGGCTGGCCACTTACCGCAAACTCGGCCCGCAATGGCCAATGATATGCCGCGGATGGAAGCTGACCCTGCAGTCTGGCGGACTGTTTATGTAAAATTAGCATTATCCGGCGAGTCTGTAAAGTCGGCCCCGGACCGGCCTGAAGGTATTGCGGACTGCTCGTGGAATTTAAAATATACTTACAATATACAAATCTGTCAAGTAGCCCGTTAAAAGCTCACCTGCTGTCCGTAAACGGATGCGAGCTTGGCGTGGAATTGTCCCCGACGATGCCGGATGCCGGTGTCACAAACCCCATCAGCCGGGACGCCTGCCGCTCGCCTTCTGCAGCCGTATCCTTTGGGGATTCGGTTGAAAAGGCCTTGTCTGTCCCCGCCTTTACATCCGCCTTAACATTCTGGACCGTGTCTGTTATGCCTAACGCCTGCTGATTGTGGTAGGCGAACCAGGCCGCATACCCGAAGATAATCAGAAACAAGAGTTTTTTCAAGGCAGCCTCCCTGTTTAAAGAATGATAATTCTCCCGTCCCGGCAAGTCAACATAAAAGGTAAAAGAGGCTTTTCCCTTGATTTTTGTAACCCGCTGTGATAACTATAAAAATTTACAACATATCTGGTAAAATCAAATAAAGGGAGCCTGCGCGGAAACATCACCGCCGGGTAAGAAAAGATGTCAACCGACAAGACGATAGAAGAGTCAAAGAAATATCTGATGAACACCTATAACCGCTACCCGGTCGTGTTCGTCAGGGGCAAGGGTATGAAGCTCTGGGACTCCGACGGCAAGGAGTACACGGACTTTCTCGCGGGCATCGCCGTCAACAACCTCGGCCACTGCCACCCGAGGGTCGTGATAGCCCTCCAGAAGCAGGCCCAGAAGCTTATCCATGTCTCGAACATATTCCATATTGAGCCGCAGGTAAAGCTTGCGAAGCTGCTTGTCCAGAACTCGTTTGCTGATAAGGTGTTCTTCTGCAACTCCGGCGCGGAGGCCAACGAGGCCGCGATAAAGCTCGCCCGCAAGTATGCCAAGGAAAAGATGGGCGAGGGCCGCTACGAGATAATAACGGCGACCCAGTCCTTCCACGGCCGGACGATGGCGACGATAACGGCGACCGGGCAGGAGAAATTCCGGAAGGCTTTCACGCCGCTTCTGCCGGGGTTCAAGTATGTCCCCTTCGGCGACATCGACGCCATTTCCGCCGCGATAGACGACAAGACCTGCGCTGTGATGCTGGAGCCGGTACAGGCCGAGGGCGGCATAAACATACCGCCGGACAATTATTTCCATGACCTGCGCGCCCTCCTCGACGAAAAAGGCATACTCCTGATACTCGACGAGGTCCAGACGGGGATGGGCCGCACCGGAAAGCTTTTTGGGTACGAACATTTCGGCATCGAGCCGGATATAATGACGCTTGCAAAGGCGCTCGGCGGCGGCACCGCGATAGGGGCGATGCTCGCCACCGCCAAGGTTGCGGAATCGTTCGTGCCTGGCGACCACGCGTCTACCTTCGGCGGCAACCCGCTTGCCTGCGCGGGCGGCGTCGCGACTGTCGAGGCGATACTCGAGGACGGCTGGCTGCTCGGCGAGTGCGTCAGGGTGGGCGAATATTTCATGAAGGGGCTGGAGAAGCTGAAACAGCGCCACGAAGAGATAAAGGCGGTACGCGGGATGGGCCTGCTCATAGGCATGGAGATGGGCTTTGACGCGGCTGATATAGTAAAGGAGGCCCTGAAGGAGGGCTATATAATAAACTGCACAAGCGGGAATGTCCTCCGTTTCGTGCCGCCTCTGATTGTCACGCAGGAGGATATAGACGGCCTGCTGGACGCGCTCGACAGGATACTGGAAAGAAGGAAGGCGCAATGAACAAAGACCTCCTGACGCTTGCGGCGTTGTCCGCAGACGATATATCGCTGATACTGGATACGGCCGCAGGCCTCAAAGACAGGCTGAAGAAGGGTGAGCTGTACCAGCCGCTTAAGGGCAGGACCCTCGCGATGATATTCGAGAAGTCCTCCACCCGCACGAGGGTGTCGTTCGAGGCGGGCATGACCCAGCTTGGCGGGCACGCGATGTTCCTCTCGCGGTCCGACACCCAGATTGGCCGGGGAGAAGAGGTGCGGGACACCGCGCGCGTGCTGTCGAGGTATGTGGACGCGATAATGATAAGGACCTTTTCGCAGGAGCTTGTCGAGGAGCTTGCCAGTTACGCGGACATCCCGGTAATAAACGGGCTGACGGACTTGCACCATCCCTGCCAGGTGCTTGCGGACCTGCTGACGGTACGCGAACACAAGGGAACGCTTGCGGGCCTGAAGCTCGCGTATATCGGCGACGGCAACAACATGGCCAACTCGCTCATCGAAGGCTGCGTAAAGGCCGGGATGTCTTTTTCGATAGCCTGTCCGGCAGGATACGAACCCGACGAGAAAATCCTGAACGCCGCGCGCGAGTATGCTGATGAGGCGGGAGCAGGAGCAAGGGTAGAGGTAGTGGCTGACCCGTTCGAGGCAGTAAAGGGTGCGGATGCGGTTTATACCGATGTATGGGCCAGCATGGGCCAGGAGTCCGAGAAGGCAATCAGGGAAAAGGCCTTTAAGGGTTATCAGGTCTCGGCGGAACTGGTAAACGCGGCCAACCGCGGCGCAGTCGTGATGCACTGTCTGCCTGCGCACCGGGGCGAGGAGATTACGGACGAGGTTATGGAGGGTAAAAATTCCGTGATATTCGACCAGGCGGAGAACCGCCTCCACGCGCAGAAGGCTGTTTTAGAGCTGCTGATAAATTCGTAAACCGTCCCTAAAAATTGGGGGTATTATGAAAAAGATGTTCATATTTGTTGCGGTGATGCTTTCGGCGGGCATTTATGCCGCCGCGATGGCCGACACGGCAAGGATACCCGAGCCGCAGCCGGGGAAAAACTACCAGATACTGCTGAAGTCCGGCGGCACCCTCGAGACGGACAGCTACCGGATAGACAAGGACACGAACACGATGAAGATCGTGATCCCTGCCGGCACGATATCCATAAACATCTCCGAGATAAAGAGCGTGAGCGAGATAAAGGGCGAGCAGAACAGCGGGGCGGGCAAGGAGATATTCCGCCAGCCCGAAACCGCCCCCGCCCAGCAGCCGGCTCCGTCCGGGGGGGCGGCAAATTCCGAGTTTACCCGTCCCAAGAAACCGGCACAGGACAGGGTATACGAAGAGAGGGACGACAACGGGCATAACGAGGCGTGGTGGCGGACCCAGGTGGACGAGTGGAAGGAAAAGAAGCTGAAGGCCGAGAAAAAATTTAAGAATGCAGAGGCGGATTGGAACAAATATAACGCAGCTACCGCAAATGCTGCATCGACTGTCCCCGCTCCGTTGTCCAGTGACCAGGCAGATATCTTAACGAAGCAAGGTTTTACCAATCCCGACGGTTCAGCCAGAACACCGACAGCAACCGAGCTGAATAAACTTTCAGGCAAGGACTTGCTGCAATTGCAACAAGCCGGGGTCGACAAGACACCGACTACCACTACCGGTTCCAGCACGATGTAAACAGATACAGTGATTTGCGCGGGGCGGCAAGGCTGAGGATGGACGAGGCACAGGTGGAATTGGACGAGGCGACGAAGATGGTCGAGTCCGTGCTGCCCGACGAGGCGAGGAAGGCTGGCGCGCCTCCGGGCT
>DASXVI010000352.1:0-2217 GCA_036504315.1 Nitrospirota bacterium | reverse complement strand
GGACGGGTAGACCCTGATACAGGCGTGAAGGGGCCCGGCCTTATCGTTGTCCTGCCCGGCATCCAGAAGCTGGTGCGCGTCAGCCTCAGGACAATCACGATGGATGTGCCGTCCCAGGATGTAATTACCAAGGACAATGTGACCGTGAAGGTGAACGCGGTCGTGTACTTCAAGGTAATGGACCCGAAGCGCGCAATCCTCGAAATAGAGGATTTCTATTACGCCACGCTCCAGATATCCCAGACGACCCTCAGGAGCATACTTGGCCAGAGCCAGCTCGACGACCTGCTCTCCAAGCGTGATGAAATAAATATAGAGCTTCAGAAGATAATCGACCAGCAGACCGAGCCGTGGGGGATAAAGGTGTCCGTAGTCGAGGTAAAGAATGTAGACCTCCCCGAGACGATGCAGAGGGCAATCGCGCGGCAGGCCGAAGCCGAGAGGGAACGCCGTGCGAAGGTAATCAACGCAGAGGGCGAGTTCCAGGCGGCCCAGAAGCTCGCCGATGCGGCGAAGATTATCCAGACAGAACCGGCCGCGCTCCAGCTGCGGTATCTTCAGACGATGATTGCGATATCGGGGGACAGGAATACCACGACTTTCTTCCCGATACCCGTCGACCTTGTGAAGGGCATAATCGAAACCATAAAGAAGTAGTTTCTTTCGAGCATTGAGGCGGTATCTTGAAGATTGAGGGAATCTTAAAGGCGGCCGGGCTGTTCTTCGGGATACTGCTGGTTATCCTGAGCCTGAACAGCCTGTCGCTTTCGTCCAACATCAAGGCTTACCTTGATGACGAGACTGCAAAACGCCTTTTAAACCTCGATGAGATTGTCGCGAAGGACCTGGGCGGCGTCGTTGACAAGGCGGTGCAGGACCCGTATACCCTTTACTCGATTTCCATCCAGGAATCGGCCGAGATTGTCCTTTTAGACAAAGAGATGAGGGTAATTGCCTCATCGCTCCCAAATCATAAGATCGGCTCGGAATACCGCAATGAACCTGGCATAGACGCCGGCCAGATTAACCGGGCATGGCGCGGGCAAAAAATTGTCTCACCTTTTTACAAGAAAAAAGGCAGGCTCGTCAGGTCGGTATACTTTACCCTGAAAGCCTCCGACAGCAGTCCGGTCTTATGCGAGGTTACGCTCGACGCCCAGCATGTAGAGAACCTTACACAGCAGAACTCTACCATGTTCCTGCTGAAAGCGATGTCCGGGCTGTTTATCCTGCTGGCCATTTTTTATATTGTCCGCTCACTCGTCCAATACAACAGGCCCGATAAATCCAAAGAAGAAACCGGCGGTAATGTATCCTTCGTAGTAAATACCTTTCATACTGTTGTCTCGGAGCTTAAGGAGAAGGAGAAGGAGCTTCAGGACCTGAAGTACCGGGCCGAAGTGCGGGCGAAGAGCATCGAAACCTATAACGAAAGCGTCCTCAAAAATATCCAGAGTGGAGTAATAACGTTCGACAAGACCGGCGTTGTCGTCACCTCTAACAAGGCAGCGGACGAGATATTGAATACGGACGCCGGCTCGCTGGTAGGCAGGATATGTTCGGATGTCTTTGCGGAAGAAAGCTGGATCACCTCGCTTATCGACAGGACACTCTCAGAGGGAAAAACGGAGCGGCGCGGTGAGGGCGAGCTTCATTCAGCCCCCGGCGGGACGAAATGGATAGGCGTGGGCACTTCGCCTTTAATGGGGCCGGACGGTCTTTTGGACGGGGCCATCCTGGTCTTTACGGATATAACCGAAGTGACCGAATTGCGCGAGATGATGGAGCTGAAGGAGCGCATAGCGGTGCTTGGCGAGATGTCCGCCGGAATAGCCCACGAGCTCAGGAACCCGATGGGCGTTATCAACGGGTATGCAGGGTTCCTTGCCAGGAAGCTCGGCGGCGATGCGCAGTCCAAAGACGCGGTCGATTCAATTATTTCAGAGATAAAGGTAATGGACGAGATAATCCGTGAGTTCATGAGCTTCGCCCAGCCGACGGAGTTGAACATCACCGAGGTCGATATAAACGGCGTGGCTGACGAGGCGGTACGCGCGCTCCCTGCCGAGGCTGGCAGCATTCGGCCGGAATTTCATCCGGCAGAAGGCCTCCCGCGCATCCAGGGGGACTTTGTCCTGCTCCGGCAGGTGTTTGTGAACCTGGTCAAGAATGCGGTCGAGGCGACGCATGGCGGCGGCAGCGTGAGCATAAGCACCT
>DASXVI010000351.1:0-4541 GCA_036504315.1 Nitrospirota bacterium | reverse complement strand
GACATGACTCTGCTCTTAAATCGGCCAGCCTTTGTTCAAGCTCATGTATTGCCGACAGCTTGCCGTTATAATCGGTATCCGCAAACTCGCCCGTAAGTGCCGACAACTCTTCGAGCTTCCTGTTCAGTCCGGATATCTTCGTGTCGAAAAAATCCGTAAAGGAATTTATCTGCTCGGCCATTTCGGAGAACTGGTCTCCGTCCCGGAGCTTTATCCTCCTGGTCAGGTCGCCCTGCTTTATCGCTTCGAGGTCCTTCTCGAACCTGTAGAGCGGCCCCGCGATCCGGTGGGAGTAGACAAGCGATATCATCACGCCCGCCACTGCCACAAGCGCGATGGCGAGGGCGTTAGATATAATTATATACGGAAGCAGCATATCCGTCGTCTGCTGTATCTTGAGAGTGCCTCCCGAATAGTCCGCAGTGAGCGAGTCGTCCGAGAGGTAAATCAGCAGTCCCATCGACAGTACCAGTCCGGCAATAAGAGACAGGACGGTCTTGGCAATGAACTTCCCCTGGAATTTTTTTTCTATAAAGAGTTTTTTGCGCCTGTTTGCTTCCGGCTGGCTCATATACCCCCCTCTTTCCCGGCCTGCTTCATTACCGCCGCCCTTCCTACGACCGAGGACACCCATTCGTCCATCGCCTCCGAGCGCTTGGCCGCGACAAGGATTTTCTTTATTTCTTCAGGTGGAGGCAGTTCGGACTTTGATATGTCCTTCTTTTTGTACTGCAGGCGGGATACCACGAAGCGCCCCTCGCGGCCGGACGCAAATGCCTTGCCCGGCGAAAGCGCGAGCAGCCGGCCCGCGAGTTTGGGGCCTAAACCGTCGCAGCCAATAATTTCAAACACCCTGCCTTTCTCCCGGCTATCCGGCCTTGCCGCCTCGCTTTCGGCCTCCTCACGGCTGCCGAAAGACCTCTCCGAGTATTTGAACCTGTACAGCATCATCTCCGAGAATGCGGCTATCTCTTCGTCCGAGACAGTCAGCTCCTTTTCGATTTCGCGCCGGCGACGGTCCAGCATCTTCGAAAGCAGCGTGTGCTCCCAATATTTGCTTATCGCAGAGACAAATTCGGGGTCCTTGTGCAGTTTCAGCTTCATAGCCTCGTGTATAAGGGCCTTGCGCTCGATTACAAGGTCAAGCCTTTCCTGCTCCTGCGCGCTCCCGATTAGAGAGCCGCCTCGCGCGTCCAAAGACATCCCGGCCGTGGCAAGGTCGTCTTTTGTTATCGGCTCGCCGTCGACGAGGGCTATAACCGGGTTACCGGAGCCTTCCTGCGTCCCGGCCTGGCCTGCCGGCTCGTTTATCCGGCATCCGGCGGCCAGCACCAGCATTGCCAGCAATATAGAGAACGCCGAAACCCTCACGGCAGGAACTATTCCATATATGTTCATTAGCAGCTCCATTTAAAATGACGAGCGCCCAACCATGGGCAAATTGACGCTCATTCGTTTTATCGGAAGAAACCCCGGATAAGCCGAGAAGTTTTTAATATATTAATGGTTATAATAGTTTTTGCGATTTGCAAGAATCAGCGGATTTAACTATAATTTAATTAGTAAATACAAAAACATCCCTCAGGCATAAGCTGGGATGAGGAGGTGGGTATGCTGTATTGGGCTGTCGTATTCTTTGTGGTCGCAATAATAGCGGCCATTTTCGGGTTCGCAGGGATAGCCGGGACTGCTGCCTGGATTGCGAAACTGCTGTTCGTGGTATTCCTGGTCCTGTTCGTGCTTTCCCTCGTATTTGGCAGGAGACGCACCGTCCTATGATTATCGTAAATCTTAATCTAAAATAAAGGGGATGCCGTTAAGCATCCCCTTCTTTTATGCGGCCCTCACGGCTTTTTCCTGTTTATCCAGAAAATCCTTCAGCGCGGCCGCATTGTTATATTCCTCGTCCCTTGCGGCATAAAGGAGTGTTACATCCCCCTTCTCCTGAGCGCGAACAAGCTGGAGCACCGACTCTTCTTTGTCATCGAGCTCCTCATGGTAATGGCTCCTGAACTCCTCCCACCTCTCGCGGTCGTGGGAAAACCAGTTCCTGAGGGTCTCACTCGGAGCGATTTCCTTGAGCCACAGGTCGATTTTCGCCTTCTCCTTTGACAGGCCCCTCGGCCAGAGCGCATCCACCAGAACCCTGAAGCCGTCGTCCGGCGACGGCTCGTCGTATACCCTCTTTGTCTTCAAGCTCATATTGCCTCCTGCTTTAAACGCCACATATAAATTATATCAAAACCATACAAATTCATTCACATGGTCTTTACATGGTATCGGTTTAACTGTATAATTTCTTAACCATGTTTCAGAAAAAACTCTTTTTAATAATACTCGCTGCATTTGCCGTGTTGTTCGGTGTGACTGCAGGAATATTCTTCGTGAACGCCTCCGACCTGCCGGAAGTGAACGCCCTCGAAGAATACAGGCCCAGCGCCACCACCCGCCTTTTTGCTGACGATGGCTCCCTCCTGGCCGAATTCTATATGGAGAACCGGACGCCCATCCCGCTCGCGCGAGTACCGAAGCATGTAATAAACGCATTCCTCTCGACGGAAGACCCGCGCTTCTACCACCATTCCGGGATAGATATCACGGGCGTGATGCGCGCAATGGCGACGAACATCCGTGCGGGCCGCATAGTCCAGGGCGGAAGCAGCATCACCCAGCAGCTCGCCAAGCTGCTATTCCTTGAGCCCGAGAAGACGCTGTCCCGCAAGCTGAAGGAAGCGCTCCTCGCCCTCCAGATAGAGCGCAGGTATTCAAAGGACGAGATACTCAACATCTACTTAAACCAGGTCTATCTGGGCAGCGGCGCATACGGCATCGAGGCTGCGGCCAGGACCTACTTCGGCAAGACCACCGACCAGCTTACCCTCGCCGAGGGCGCGATGCTGGCCGGGCTGCCCGCAGCACCAAACAAATACTCGCCCATAAACCACCTCGACCGGGCATACCAGAGGCGGGGGCATGTCCTTCGCCGGATGGCGGCCGAGGGCAAGATAACCGAAGCCGATACGGCAAATGCAGGCAAAGAGCCGTTCGTTAAGCAGCCCGCGAAGGAGGAGCATTTCAAGGCCCCGTACTTTGTCGAGTACATCCGTCAGCAGTTGGCCGAAAAGTACGGCTCGACAAGGCTCTACCGGGGCGGCCTGAATGTATACACGACGCTGGACCTGCATATGCAGGAGCTTGCTGAAACCGGCGTGGCAAAGGGGCTGGACGCCCTCGCAAAACGGCATCCGCGCGCGGAGGGCGGACCAATCCAGGGCGCCCTTCTGGCAATAGACCCCGGCTCCGGCCAGATAAAGGCTATGGTCGGCGGAAGGGATTTCGGCAAGTCGGAGTTTAACCGCAGTACTCAGGCGCTCCGCCAGCCGGGTTCTTCTTTCAAGCCGTTCGTGTTTGCCGCCGCAATCGACAAGGGCTACCGGCCTGAAGACATCGTGATGGACACCCCGGTCGCATACCCCGGCGCAAAGGCCGGCGTTTTGTGGAGGCCGGGCAACTTCGAGAACAAATTCGAAGGTGCGGTAACGCTCCGCCGGGCGCTTGCCCACTCTATAAATGTTGTCGCCGTAAAGC
The DNA here is from genome assembly GCA_036504315.1 of Nitrospirota bacterium. Taxonomy (GTDB): domain Bacteria; phylum Nitrospirota; class JACRHJ01; order JACRHJ01; family JACRHJ01; genus DASXVI01. Next base: position 953 of record DASXVI010000351.1, on the reverse strand, counting down.
TGCTCGCGGATGTCGGGATACCTGTCGTCATCGATTATGCAAGAAGGCTTGGGGTAACGTCCCCGCTGAACCCGTACCTGCCGCTCGCGCTCGGCGCGTCGGATGTTACGCTCATCGAGATGACCTCGGCGTATGCGGCCTTCGACAACCTCGGCGTTTATACGACGCCCGTCGCGGTAGAGAAGATAACCGACCGCGAGGGCCGGGTGGTCGAGGAGGTCCTGCCAAAGACAAGCCAGGCAATATCGCCCGACACGGCTGCAATGATGACGGGGATGATGGCCGAGGTAATACAGCACGGTACGGGCTGGGAGGCGAGAGCGCTCGGCCGCCCGACTGCCGGCAAGACGGGTACGACATCGGACTACAAGGACGCCTGGTTCATAGGCTTCATCCCGAACATGGTGGTTGGTGTGTGGGTGGGTTACGACGACCACAAGCCCATCGGCAACAAGGAGACGGGCGCGAGGGCTGCGCTCCCGATATGGCTTGATTTTATGAAGAACTACACTAAAGATATGCAGGTGCCGGTCGAGGAATTCCTCAAACCGAGGGAGAACGCTTTTGTGAACCGTACCGGACTGGGCCTTTTAGTCACGGCGCCCGCAGAAGCGGTAAAAGACACGACGGACGCGGCAGGCGGCGCGGACGAAGCCCCCGCCGAGCCTGACATGACGAGCAGGCCCGACGGGCTAAAAACGAAGTTTAAGCCTTCAGCAGTACGCTGACCCAGCCGGAACGCTCTTCTTTTTCGCCTACCACAAACCCGAGAGATTCGGCCTTTTCTATCACGCCTTTTTCCTGACCCGTCAGCAGGCCCGATACTATCAGCACGCCGCCCGGCTTCAATGCTTTCTTTGCGTCCGGCAGAAGCTCCAGAGCGGATTCGAGGAATATGTTGGCCGCGATAAGGTCGTAACCGCTCCCCATTTCCGCGACGCTCCCGGGCGTCA
>DASXVI010000350.1:0-2761 GCA_036504315.1 Nitrospirota bacterium | reverse complement strand
AGGCAGGAACCTCTGCGTGTGCCGGATCATTATTTCCTCAACGCTGCGAAATGGGGTATCCGGCGCCACGGTGCGGTAATCGGTATACATGAACTCCGTCAAGGGCCGCCCGCCAAGCTCGTGATGGATCGCCCGCTGGACTACCTCGCGGGTGACTAGCCCCTTCAGTTTGCGCGTCTGAACTACCGGCAGTACATTGACGCCGTACCGGGTCATTGCTTCGCCTGCATCCGCCATCGTTGCCGTCTGCGGAATGGTTATTACCGGACTTGTCATAATGTCGCGCGCAAGCTTGACCTTTTGAAGGGAGTTTGTAACGGCGACGCGAAGCCTCTCGACGACCTGGTCGAGGTTTGTGCTGTGCACCGTCGCGGAGGCAGCGGTCGGGTGTCCGCCCCCGCCCACTTCTATCATCACCGCGCCGGCGTCTACTTCTTCCACGCGGCTCCTGGCCACGATATGTATCCGGTCCTCCATCCGCACGACATTGAACAGCACATCGATGTTCTCTATGTCCCGGAGCTTGTGCGTGATGATGGCAAGGTCCTGGACATATCTGCTGGTGGACGCGGTAGCTATAACGACCTTTACCCCGTCGATGTAAAAGCTCTGCATGTTCCCCAGCAGTTCGTCGAGCAGGCCGACCTGTTCGCGGTCCAGCTCGCGGGATATGAAGTCCGAGACGATGTTGAGGTTGGCGCCTCGCTCCAGCAGCCATGCCGCGGCCGAGATATCGCGCGGGGTGGTGGACGCAAAAACGAGCGAGCCGGTTTCCTCGTATATCCCGAGCGCCATAACCGTCGCCTCGAAGGGAGTTAATTCTATCCCGCGCTCCTTCAGTATCTCCGTGAATATCGTGGTGCACGCGCCGAGCTGCTCAACGCGCTCGAAATTCCCCCGGATATCGTCCTCCATGAAGGGGTGATGGTCATAGACATGCACTTCCACGCCGGGGTTTTTAAGCGCCTCCGCCAGCTTCCCGATGCGCTCCCGGTTCTTCGTGTCCACGAGGATGAGCCGGTCAACAGTTTCAATCTTGATATCCTTCACTCGGTCGTGCTTCAGGGCATATATCGTCGACTGGAGGAAAAAAGCGCGCAGAGATTTCTCCTGCGAGCCGGGGAATACCAGGTGCGCCTCGGGGTAGAGCTTCTTCGCGGCCATCATGCTGGCGAGCGCGTCGAAGTCTGCGTTAATATGGCAGGCGATTACTTCCATTATTTCCTGACGAAGCTGAGGTTCTTAAGCGAAGATATTATACCGTCGGCCGTTTTCGCGTCGTCCTTGTTCTGGTTCAGATAATAAAAATGCGCGTAGACCGGCCAGTTTATTTTGCCGGTCGAGATAAGCAGTTCGCGCGAGAGGGACCCGTCCGCATTTTTCCATGAATATTCCCTGCCCGCCATTATATTTATATCGACCTTCCTGTCCCTGGTCATGCCGTTGTTCTTGAGGGTGGCGCGGTTGCCGAGAAACAGTGCCAGAAGCTCTTTCTTCCCGCTGGTGAACCGGTATGTTACCGAATTATCCGCCGACTTGGTTTCTTCAAGCCCTACCCCTGCCGGCAGGAAGAGTTCAAAGCCTGTCTGAAGCGTAAGAGTTTTGGGCCCGGTTGTGGTCGTCGCGCATGCGGTCAAAGCAAGAGATAATAATGCCAGCAATATCATTTTCTTCATAGTGCTACCCCCTCGGATGGTGTTGTTTGTGAACTTTTTTGAGGCGTTCGGCCTCGACGTGTGTATATATCTGGGTCGTCGAAATATCCGAGTGGCCCAGCATCATCTGTACGCTTCGCAGGTCTGCCCCGTGCTCAAGCAGGTGGGTCGCGAAGGAATGCCTGAGGATATGCGGCGATATTACCTTTGCGATGCCCGCTTTAACCGCGTGCCTCTTTATTATCTTCCAGAAGCCCTGTCGGGTCATGCCGGTGCCGCGCCGTGTGACGAACAGCACATCGGTTGTCTTTCCCTTCAGCATCTCGACACGGGCACTCCCTATGTATTCACGGAGCGAGTCAATCGCGGCCCCATGCAGGGGGACAACCCGCCGCTTCGACCCCTTGCCGAAGGTGGTCAGGTAGCCGACTTCAAATTCGAGGTCGGATGTCTTGAGCGTAACCAGCTCGCTTACGCGCAGACCCGCCGCATACAATACCTCAAGCATCGCGCGGTCGCGCGCGGCCTCCGGTTCCTTGCCGGAAGGGGCGGCGAGGAGCGCCTCGACCTCCTGCGCGGTCAGCACTTTGGGCAGCGACTTGCGCTTCTTCGGGGATTCCAGCGCCTCGGTCGGGTCGGCCTGCGCACGGCCCTCCAGCATCATAAATTTGTGCAGGCCCTTTATTGCCGAGAGCGTCCGCGCGGTCGAGGCGGCGGACAGGCCGGATTCCCGCAGGTGCTCGACGAGTTCGCGCATCTCTGTCCTGTTCGCCTGCCTGAAGTCGCTAATCCCGCGCTTCTCCAGGAATGCGGCATACTTGCCCAGGTCGCGCCCGTACGATTCGAGCGTGTTTTTGGACAGCCCCTTCTCGACCATCAGGAAGTTCATATATTGTAGGACTTCTTTTTCCATATCTGTTAATGTTAGTTTACATAATTCTATTTCGCAAGTGGTTTTGCTAATTTTGATTGTTTTTATTATGCTTTTCTATCAGGGCCGGGGAGGGCAGAGGGGTTTTTCTTGACATCGGGCGCGGCTTTAACTATCATAAACAATTCAATTTTACTCACTTCTGGCGCATCGGAAAGGCCCGGATGGACATCTC
>DASXVI010000349.1:0-4368 GCA_036504315.1 Nitrospirota bacterium | reverse complement strand
GGTCCCCTGTCGGCTTCGACATCCGGGCACCTCCCTGATCGAGATAAGAGTTAAGTGGTCGTAAAAGACGCTTTCATTAAAACTCTTAAGGGCTATCTTGGGGCTTTGGTTTGTTTCCTGACTGTTATATATGAATTAATTCCATAATGCAATATTTTTTTGTCTAGCCCTAATGGCTTATAAAGGCAACGAAATTACAAAGGTGCTGCCCTTCCCCTCCTCGCTGTGGACGCTTATATTCCCGCCGTGCGCCTCCGCCACCGCCTTCACAAGGGCCAGGCCCAGCCCGCTTCCCTTTGTATTCGAAACGCTCGGCGAACGGTAATATTTTTCGAATATCCGCTTTATATCCCCGGCCGGGATGCCAATTCCCGTATCGGAGACCGAAACCTCAGCTACCCGTCCGTCTTTGGCCTGGCGCAGGTATGCGGCAATAACGACCCTGCCCCCCTCCGGCGTATAGTTTATGGCGTTCTGTACCATATTGGAGACGGCGCGAACGAGATACTTGGCGTCAAAGACAACTGCCGGCATTCTGCCGTCGGCATCGACGGAAAGGGATATGCGCTTTTTTTCAGCCAACGGCCTGAACTGCTCCGCGATCGACCCGACAAGCTCAAGGAGGTCTCCTTTGGCTGGCTCAAGGGCAAACCTTGCCGATTCCAGCCGGGACATATCCAGGAAGTCCTCAAGGAGGCCGATTATTTTTTTGGCGTTATTATCTATGCCCTCGGCCATCTCTTTTACATCGGGAGCCAGCTCCATCATGCTCATGACCTCGGCAAACCCGAGGACCACCGTAAGCGGCGACTTGATATCGTGCGTGACCATCGCATAGAAGTCGGCCTTCTGCTGCTCGATCTCTTTCCGCTCGGTGATATCGCGGGCAATGCCTGCGAATATCCGCCTGCCGTCGAGCTTTACCTCCCCGACTGCCAGGTCCATCGGGAAGACGGTCCCGTTCTTCCTTAGCCCGGATACCTCCCTTCCGATGCCGATTATCTTTTTTACCCCTGTTTCCAGGTAGTTGCGCAGATATTGAGGGTGGTTTGAATGGTAAGGCTCGGGCATCAGCGCGTTGACATTTTTGCCGATTACCTCTTCCGCCTTGTAGCCGAATATCTTTTCGGCGGCGCGGTTGAAACTGAGTATCCGCCCGGTCTCGTCGATGGTTATTATCCCGTCTACCACATTGTCGATAATGGCGCGGTACAGGCCTGCCGTCTCCCTGCTCTTCTCGCCGTCGTCCGCGGCTATTATTTCTTTGAATATATCCATTTAAATTCCTTATCGTTATTGAAATGTAATTCAAGTGTATCACCCTGCCTGTTCGGGTGTAAAGGGTGTATCCGGGCAAAAAAACCTTGACCCCAAAACCCCCGCTGTGTTTTAATTAAAGACCAACGTATTCATTTGAGGCAAGAGGACTTATGGACGATTTCAGGTATTTGGAAGGCAGGCTTTTTTGCGAGCAGGTTGCGGTCGAAGATATCGCGCGTGAAGTAGGCACTCCTGTCTACATTTACAGCGCGACGACGCTTGAGAGGCACTTCACGGTCTTTGACAGGGCCTTCGACGGGATACCCCACCTTGTATGCTTCGCCATGAAGGCGAACTCGAACCAGTCGGTCATAAAGATATTCGCGCGCCTCGGCGGCGGCGCTGATGTAGTCTCGGGCGGCGAGCTGTACCGTGCGCTCGTTGCGGGCATTCCCGCCGAGAGGATTGTATACGCGGGCGTCGGCAAGACCCGTCAGGAGATAGAGTACGCCCTGAAGGCCGGGATACTGATGTTTAATATCGAGTCCACCGAGGAACTTGCCGCAATCAACGAGGCCGCCGGAGAACTTGGGGTCAAGGCCCCGATAGCGATACGGATCAACCCGGACGTGGATGCCCGGACGCACCCTTACATCTCCACCGGCCTTAAGAAAAACAAGTTCGGCGTCGCGATAGAGGACGCCTTTGACGAGTATCTCGCGGCCGCCAAACTGCCGAACATAAAGGTAATCGGCATACACCAGCACATAGGCTCGCAGCTCACCGAGCTGTCGCCGTTCGTCGATTCCATAAAGAAGACGGTGGCCCTGGTCAAGAGGCTGAAAGCCGAGGGCCTGGACATCCGCTACATAGATGTCGGCGGCGGCCTCGGCATAAAGTACCTGCACGAAAACCCGCCTCACCCGGACGAGCTTGCGATGGCGATAAGGCCCGCGCTCACGGACGCGGGCTGCGAGCTGATATTCGAGCCCGGCAGGGTTATCGTCGGGAACTCCGGCGCGCTCGTCACGAAGGTGCTGTACAGGAAATCGACCGAGGTCAAGAACTTCGTGATATGCGACGCCGGCATGAACGACCTCGTCCGTCCGACGCTTTACCAGGCCTATCACGAGATCAGGCCGGTTGAAATAAGGCCCGACTCGGAAGAATATACCGCCGACCTCGTCGGCCCGATATGCGAGACGGGTGATTTTCTCGCAAAAGACCGCAGGATGGCGATACCGGAGCAAGGCGACATGCTCGCGCTCATGAGTGCCGGCGCATATGGGTTCACGATGTCCTCCAACTACAACTCCCGTCCGCGCGCGGCCGAGGTTATGGTTAAAGGGGACGGCTATTTCGTAGTCAGGGAACGGGAAACTTACGAGGACCTTTTAAAGGGCGAGAAAATCCCGGACTTCCTGACAGGGAAGGGTTAAAGCAATGGACGACACAGAGGTCCCGCAGGGGGTCAAGGACTCGGATGCCGAAGAGCTTTACAAGGCCGGGCTGTTCCTCCTTAAACGCGAGAAGGTGCGCGAGGCTCTCGTAGCCTTCAAACGCGCCCTTTCCATAAAGGACACGGAGGCGCGGTATATGTCGTACACAGGCTACTGCCTCGCCGTGGCGGAGGGCAAGACCAAGGAAGCTGTGATGCTCTGCGAGAAGGCAGCCGAGAAGGAGTTCTATCGCCCTGAGCTGTTATTGAACCTGGGCCGGGTCTACCTTCTGGCCGGCAACCGCCGCAAGGCGCACATGGCATTCAGGAAGGGCATGACCCTCGACAGGGAAAACAACGAGCTGAAGTCGGACATCGAGATGATGGGCGTCAGGAAATCGCCGGTCATCCCTTTCCTCGACAGGAAGCACCCAATCAACAGGCTCGCGGGCAAAGTGCTCTACCGCCTGCACCTCAGATAATTCAGGAAGGCATAGGATAAAAATGTACCGCATCCCGTTTGTAAAGATGCACGCTTCAGGCAATGACTTCATCCTCATAGACAACCTCCTGGAGCAGGTTTCAGGCGACATGACGGCGTTTGTCCAGAAGCTGTGCAGGCCGCATTACTCTGTGGGAGCAGACGGGCTGATACTGCTGGAGCCGTCGGACAAGTCCGACTTCCGCTGGCACTTCTTCAATGCCGACGGGAGCGAGGTCGAGATGTGCGGCAACGGCTCGCGCTGCGCCGCAAAATTCGCAAACTTAAAGGGCATAGCCGGCAGGAACCTTTCCTTCGAAACGCTTGCGGGCATTATCCGCGCCGAAGTTAAAGATGACTTTGTAAAGGTCCAACTTACCAAACCGACCTTTTACCGCGCGGACTTCCAGATACAGGTAGACGGGCAGGACCGCCGGGCATCGTTCATCAACACCGGCGTGCCGCATATGGTATTCTTTGTGGAGGACCTCGAAGCGGTGGATGTGCAGAATACCGGACAAGCTACCCGTTACCACGAGCTTTTCCGGCCGGCAGGAACGAACGCGAACTTCGCGAGGGTTACGGGGCCGGATACGATGGAGATACGGACATACGAGCGCGGCGTCGAAGGCGAAACCTTCGCCTGCGGGACCGGCGCGACGGCTGCGGCGCTCTGCGCGGGCGCAAAGGGGATGGTAAAGTCCCCCGTCAGCCTGACCACGCGCGGCGGCAATATTTTGAAGGTCTATTTCGACTGGGACGGCACAGAATTCAACGAGGTATTCCTGGAGGGCGACGCCGTCCTCATCTACCAGGGTTTAATCGAGGAAGGCGCCCTGCAATAGTTTTTTTGTTAATGGAGGTTCTAAATGTTCAAGGGTTCAATGGTGGCCATAGTCACCCCCTTTAAGGATGGAAGCGTAGACGAGAAGGCTCTCGGCGAGCTGATAGAGTGGCATATACAGAGCGGCACCGACGCCATCGTGCCCTGCGGCACGACCGGCGAGTCCGCCACGCTCGACTATGAAGAGCACGGGCGCGTCGTCGAGTTCACGGTAAAGAAGGTAGCGGGACGAGTTCCCGTAATCGCAGGAACCGGCTCGAATTCGACCTCCGAGAGCATCATGCTGACGCAGCACGCAAAAGACGCGGGCGCGGACGGTGCGCTGCTGATAACGCCTTACTACAA
>DASXVI010000348.1:0-8593 GCA_036504315.1 Nitrospirota bacterium | reverse complement strand
GTCGTCAAGGCTACCCTTGAAACCTCATGCATGAGTCAGGACGGTCTGCCGGATGCTCTTAGAAGGGCTGGATATGCACCCAGGCAGATTGCCTCGTCTTTAGTGCGGGTGGGTTCAGGCTCCGGCGGTTCCGGCGGTAATTACGGTTATAGCACGCCGGGCGGTTCCGGCGGCGGTTCCGGCGGCAATGGAGGCTACATTACGCCGGGCGGCGGCGGCAGCGGCGGCAGGAATTTGAGTCCGAACGGTTATTAACCTATCCGGCGGGGGCTTCATGCCGGAGCGGCCATCGAGGTTTTGGTTCCAGTTATCTAAAAAGGAAAAAGCAGCACCATGAAAAAAACGATTTATTTCGGGATGTTCCTGTTTTTTGTACTCATGGCAGGCATGGTCCCGGCCTCTTTTGCGCAGGATTATATTATCGGCGAGGGCGACCTCATAAGGATTTCCGTCTATGAAAACGACGACCTGATAACGCAGGCCAGGGTAAGCGGCGAGGGCGTTATAAACTTTCCGCTCGTCGGCACGGTAAGCATCGGCGGCCTGACTGTCCCGGAGGCCGAAAAGAAGATAGAGGCCCAGCTTTCTCAAGGTTATATAATAAACCCGCATGTCGCGATATTCATTGCGGAATACAGAAGCCGAAAGGTGACCTTGCTGGGAGAGGTGAACAAGCCGGGCATTGTCGAGCTTTCCGGTAATGTAACCCTGCTCGAAGGACTGTCCAAGGCCGAGGGCCTCACGCAGAACGCCGGAGACAGCATCGTAATCAAGAGAAAGACCAAAGACGGCAAGGACGGCGAATATATCACGATAAACCTCAAGGACCTTACCGAAAAGGGAGACCCCGCCAGCAACCCCTTCCTGCTGGACGGCGACAGCGTATTTATCACCAAGAGCGGCTTCGTCTATGTAACCGGAGAGGTTAATAAGCCCGGGGCCTACAAAGTCGAAAAAGATACGACTGTCCTGAAGGCTATCGCCCTTGCCGGCGGACTGACCGATAAAGCCGCGCCCAAAAGGACGGAGATGAACCGCAAGCAGGACGGCGAAGACAAGAAGTTCAAGGTCCAGATGGGCGATTTAGTCCAGCCGGACGATGTAATAGAAGTGCCGGAGAGCTTCTTCTAAACCGGACCTTCCGAGCGGTACGATAGCAGGCCATTTATCCACTACCAATCTGGCAGGAGGCGGCCATGCGGCGTACAGCGTACCGGAAGGTTTTTCTTTGCCTTTTTTACCCCCTCCTGTTTTTAGCCCCTCTTTCCTTTGGGGCCGTCCAACCCTGGTCTTATATGACGGTCGCTGCCGTAATATTCTTTCTGTTCGCCTACCGTACTGCGGTCGCCGTTAGCGAGGGCGCTTTTTATTATATTAATACAGGCCTTTCTATCTTTGTACCCGCAGCGATACTGTTTTTTGTCTCCCAGATTCTGCCGATGCCGGACAATTTTTCCCGGATGCTCTCTGCCGGGCATATGGCGATATCGACCTCGGCCGGGCTTTTAGGGAGTTTCCGGCCCCAGGCCCTCTACCCATGGGCAGCCGTGCAGCAGGGGGTTTACCTGCTTTCGGTGCTCCTGCTCTTTTTCCTTGTCCTCGATTATTCAGACACCAAAGAGCGCATCCAGCAGACGGCCTGGGCTGTCCTCGTTGCGGGTGTTCTGGTCGGTGCGGCAGGGACGGTTATCAGGCCGGGCGATGAAACATACTTCCCATTTGTAAACAGGAACCATTTCGCCGGGTACCTCGAAATAATGGTCCCGCTTGCGCTCGGGCTTGTTTGGGCCGGGCTTGCGCCAGCCTTCAGGCGGCAGGGGCTGGTAAATATAATTGCGAGGGCGGTAACGGGCCCCGACAGCGTAAGGGCTTTTGTTGCCTCTATCGCGGCGGTCGCCCTCGTTTTCTGCATACTCGCGACCCACTCGCGGGGAGCTATATTCGGGCTTGCGGCCTCGCTGACAGCCCTCGTCCTGCTGCTTGCCGATAGCTGGCGCGCGAGGGGCCTTGCGCTGGTTGTTGCCGCCGCGGCGCTTGCCGTACTGCTTGCCGGTGCGGACGGGGGCAGGGCTCTGGAGCGCGCCGCAAGGCTCGCGGACGGCGCCGGAGACGGGTCGGCCGGCATGAGGGTCAAAATCTGGAAGGATACCGCGCGGATAATCAAGGACTTCCCGGTGCTCGGCGCAGGGCTCGGCTCCTTTGAGACTGCGTACCCCTCCTACAAGACCTTCGGGCAGGAGAGGAGCGTATTCCAGCCGGAGAGCGACTGGCTGTATATACTCGCCGAGGGCGGCATAGCCGGATTTGTCATCGCCGGCGCGTTCCTGCTCGTCCTGATGGGGAAGGTTACCGCAAGGCTCTCCCTCAGGCGGGACGGCTTTGCCGTGGGCATAGCGGCGGGAGGGACGGCGGGCGCCTGCGGCCTAGTAGCGCACGGCCTGGTCGATACGAGCCTGCATATGCCTGCAATCCTGTTCACCATGACGGTCGTGCTCGCCCTGTCCATAAGCGCCGCGAGCAGGAGCTACAAGCCTGGCTCTTTCATGCGGTTGGCCGGAAGAAAGCTGGAGGGCCGGGTGGAAATTTCGGAAAACCCTATCCCTAAGACGGTTGCTGCAAGCCTCGCGGTTATTTCCCTTCTGGCCGCCGCTTTCTCTGCGAGGTCTGCGGCGGCGGATGTATTTTATCGTCAGGCTTTATCGAAAGAGTCTCTCTCTCTCTCTTCGGACCCTATCGACATGGGCGGGTTAAACAAGGCGGTACGGAAGTTTCAGACAGCCCGGAAATTAGGGCCGGGATGCTCCGCGTATGCGTTTGAAGAAGGAAGGGTGCATGAGAAAATAGCCGGGTATAACGGGCTGCTTGCCGTTATGGGGGCCGGCGGCGGGGCAGCAGCGTCAAGCCAGTACCAGGATGCGCTTGGGTGTTACCGGGAAGCCGTCAGCCGGGCCCCTTTTGCCCCGCTGCCGCATTTCATGGCTGGGCGCGTGCTGATAGACGGGCTTGGCCAGGAAGGCGAGGGGGAGGCTGAGGTTTTGGTTTCTGAGAGGTTGAACCCCACCAGCCCCACAGTGAAGCTGTATCTTGCCGATCTCTATGAGCGCTCGGGGAGGCCCGACGACGCGGCGCGCTACCGGGCCGTACTGCCTTCGCTCGACCCGCGGTTCAACGGCATAACGATTACCGGACTCGTTACCGGCGTAGGCAGGGACTTCGCCTATATTGGCGAGAAGGTGGTCTGGAAGGCGGATGCCGAAGTCCCGTCCGGAAGCATAATCTACAGTTTTTATGTCTGGGGCGACGAGATAAAGGCCTGGAAGAAGGCCGCAGGATACTCGGATGGGAACACCTGGGAGTGGGATACCTCCCAGGAGAAGGAGGGAAAGTATTTTGTTATGGTCAGGGCCGCCGGTGCGGGAGGCACGGCCTATGATACCCAGTTCGTCAGGGAGAAGCCTTTCTATCTTATGAAGAGCAGAAACGCATCCGCTCGTTCTGTCAACAATTAGAACACTGTTTGAGTAAAGACGCTCATCAAGTCGGCGTGAAAACGCGCATTTCCTTCTTATGTGCGCTCCTTTTAATTTATAAGTGATTGATAATTTTAATTATTAAAAATTGGCATTGTTTTTGCTTAAGAATATTGATAAGTCGTATTGTGTAAACTTCAAGACCATTCCTCATCGACCCCTGATTATATTTTTAAAAACCGCAAGAATAGCGGTTTTGCAATCGGCAGGGAAAGCCGCATCTGAGCTTTTTCACGCCAGAGAAATCTGGTTTTCGTCAGCATCAAGGGAGGCGCTTTATGAAGAAATTGGCAATCGGGCTTGTCCTGTTCCTCGCAACACTATTACCTCAGGCAGTCCTGGCCGGGCCGCCACCGCCCGTGGCGCTGCCCACCGCTCCCAACCCCCAGCAGTTAACGGCTTCCCTGTGGGGGGTCGCCGGTATCGATATCGCAATTGGCGGGGGCAATCAATTTATGGTCTACGAGGCCGACGGCCATATCTATTGCGGCCAGAAGGGCAGCGCCATCGACCCGGTGGACCTCGGTTCTGGCACCTCCCCCGTAATCGCGGCCGGGCCTGATGGGGTACCGCAGGTAATATTCAAGAACGGAGGTAACCTCATCTACATCAGCAAAACAGACGGCGTTTGGGATACCCCGTTTACTATATGGACCGACGGTGTAGACTTGTACGACCTCGCAGTCGGTAGCGACAACAAGCCGCATGTGGCGGTCTCTGTAAATAATTATGATGCTGATATCTACAACGAAATTCTCCACATTACAAAGGGTGTAGATGGACTGCCCCAGGTTGACCTGATATTCGACGGCTCGTCTTCTGAGACATCTGCAAATTATTATGAGGGCCAGCCGGTCATCAAGGCTGATGCAGCCGGATATTATTACATAGCCGTCGTCCACGACACATACGACTCCATTACCGGAGACAGTTATGCTGCAGAAATATATTCTTCCGCGACTGGTACAGTAGCCGCAAGCTCGCCAAGTTATGGTAATTTGGCTTTTACACTCGCGAAGCATTCGTTCGCTGTCAGCTCTGACGGCGGCTTCTTTCTCCTGCACAATGGCCAGCTCGGCATGTGGGATGCCCTTAACGGCTGGGTGAATTTCCCTATCCCGACCGGCACCGGCCATGTAATATCCGTGGACGGAACTTACGGCTTCCCGCAGATAGCGTATATCGATGCGGGAAAACTTTATTATTCCTATGCTACCGACCCGTCCGGGTTCGTTCCAGGATATTTAATGGATGACGATGCTACCTGCAGGGACCTGTCGATTGTCGCCCTGCCCGGCAGCGCCATGCTGGCTTATGAGAAACATGATGTGATGTCAATTTTCAACGCCTTCATATCGAAGACCGGCCCGACGGCCTCTTTGTCGGCAACCTCTTATGATTTCGGTACCGTCAATGTCGGTGATTACCCCAGTACCGGGATCAGCGTGGTTAATACCGGCGCATCCGACCTTACGGTTTATGATATTCAGTCCAACTGGCCTTTTGATTTGGATACCTACTCATTCACCGGCGGCGGTAATGGATTTCCCGTGATAATTCCGCCGGGCCAGTCCAAAGAGTTCTTTGTCAATTTCAGCGCCAGCGACGGGCCGTTTAGCGGCACCGTAACTGTCGCGACGGATGACCTGGAAAACCAGACGCTTACCCTGAATGTAGCGGGTACAGGCCACACTCCGCTCGCAGTAGAAGTTTATGTTTACGACAGCAATGCCGATTATCTGGATTTTGATATGTACACGACGGCCAAGACCGAAGGGGGCAGCGTTTTTGTCGAACTGATACGCGACGCCAACGGCAACGGAGTCGTGGACGAAGGCGAATGGGCTATCGACGCGGGGACCATCCAGGACAACGGCAACAGCACCATCAAGGCGGCCTCAAACGACTGGGACGGGAGCTCCCCGTATATTGCAAGTTATTTCGAATACAGGGACAGTCTTATTGAGCCGGGCTCTTACCTGATAAGGGTTACCGCCCCGGACGGCGAAAGCGCGACCGCTCCGTTTGAAGTTTACCCGGCCGTTAACTCCTACCTGACCGTAAGCGGTTCTGTATTTACGGATGGCCAAGGCTTGCCGGTAGAGAATGCCGTCGTGGCGATCTTCGATGATTCGGACTATTCGAACCATATGTACTCCATAGGTTATACCGGGGCTGACGGCTCGTTTTCGGTCTCGGTGCCGGATTCGGCTTATTACAAAAATCTGAAGATAGGCACTATGAAGCCCGGTTTGCTGCAGTCGAGCGGTTCGGCTTTCGACCTCTCCGCCTATCTTGCCGACCCGGTTGGCAACCTTGACGGAATAAACCTGACGCTGACAGAACCGGATTCCACTATCACGGGCAATACCATAGAGATTTTTAGAAACGACCAGCCTCTGGGAGGGGTTTCCGTATGGGCCGAATCCGAGAGCGGTCTGAGTGTGGAAACGCGGACCACGCCAGACGGCGCGTTCGTGCTTCCCTCCGTTACGGGAATGAACTGGACCGTAAGCGCTGACCCTCCGGCCGGGTATTTCCAGATGATTAGCGAAAACGGGCAGGATAGTTATACCGGCGTCCAGGCCGGAGACTGGCTGCTATTCTCCGGTTTGAAATCTACTTTATCGATTTATGGGTATGTCTATACCGAAGACTACTATTCTGTCGAAGGCGCGGTTATCAAAGCCCAGAGTACCGATGCGCCTTTCGATGTCCACAGCAAGGGAGTGACAGACCGCAACGGCGAGGCGTATTTCGGGGCCACGGCAGGCAACTGGAATTTAAGCCTGTCCAATAACAAGGTATATATAGATAAAGGTGCAGGAAGAGTTGCGACCGAGATTGTTCCGGCTAATTTCTATAATAATGAGTATTTCCAAGATGGAGATCGGCCAGAATATGGATTTATGGTCTATTATGCCGACTGCGCGGTCGAAGGAAATGTATTCAACGACCCCGCCAAGACGCAGGCAGCCGGCAACGGCATAAGGGTTGAGGCCACGAGCATCAGGGCCGAGAACTTCTGGTATGATTCATACTGGGGAGAGGTAGACCCGATTACAGCGTCCGTACAGACCGATGCCAACGGCCATTTCAGGATTCCCCTCCTTAAAGGCAAATGGCTGCTGCGCGCCTATAACTCGAACGGCGAGGTGACTGGCAGCCGAGTGGTGACGCTTGACGCCGACGGCAACGATGTTATCGATGAAGGCGAAGTGTATTTCGGCAACGACCTCTGTTTTGGCGACAACAGGCCGATTGTGACAGGCAGCTATCCGGCAGACGGCACGACGGATGTTGATGGCGGCTTGAATACCATCAGCATTAATTTCGACAAACAGATGGACATCGCTTCATTTAGCATCGGCTCCACTGTGAAGCTGATGAGGGGCGCGGTTGATGAGTCCTACAGGATCCAGTTTGTCAACGGACCGGAGGCCGGGTTGATTTTAGATACCAGTTCCCGGCTTGTTCCGGGCGCGACCTATACCGTGATTCTCAGCGGTGTCACCAGCCTGGACGGCGGCGTACTTGACAGCAGCTCGTTCTCCTTCACGGTCGCCTCATATCCTCCGGTCAACGAGTCCGCTTTGGCGGCCGACGGCTCGACCGGCGTGCCCCAGACTGTGCAGGCTGTGTGGTCGGATTTGGACGGCTCGGCCAATCTGGAGAACCTGACCCTGAAGATGGGGACTGTTAAGCTCATGTATGTCCAGAGCCAGAACAAACTTTACCTGTCAAACGATGCGGTTACTGCATGGCTGGGCGGCTTTGCGCCGGGTTCAGTCAATACGGTCAGTAACTCGTCTGTCACGCTCGACGCCTCAGGCACGACGGTTACGCAGTTCGGTAATCAGGTTACCGTGAATTTCATGGTAACGCCCAAGACGGCCTTCTCGGGCATCAAGACGCTGTATCTGTCCGCGTCTGACCTCCAGGGCAACAAGTCCCCGGTGAACGAGAACAAGGGCACCTGGACGATTACGACCCCACAGTTCCCGCCGGTCAATGTCTCGGCAACTGCGGCGGCGGGTACTGTCGATGTCGCGCAGGACATAACAGGGGTGTGGAGCGACGGCAACGGCGCGGCCAACATCGAGTTTGCGACTCTCAAGACAAGCACGGCAAAGCTCGTGTACATCCAGAGCCAGAACAAGCTCTACCTGTACGATGATGCAGGCACGACGATGCTGGGTGGCTTCGCGCCGGGTTCTGTGAACACCGTCAGCAACTCCTCCGTGACGCTCGACGCGTCAGGTTCGACTGTATCGCTGGACGGCGACCAGCTTACGGTGAAGTTCAGAGTAACACCGAAGGCAGGGTTTACCGGCGCAAAGGCGCTATATATGTACGCATATGACCTCGAGGGCAACAAGTCCCCGGTTAACGAGAACAAGGGCACCTGGACGATTACGGTCCCGCAGTTCTCGCCTGTCAACGTCTCTGCAACTGCGGCGGCGGGTACTGTCGATACCGCGCAGGACATTACAGGGGTATGGAGCGACGGCAACGGCGCGGCCAACCTGGAGACCATGACCTTTAAGATGGGTACTGTGAAGCTTCAGTATGTCCAGAGCCAGAACAAACTCTATCTGTCGAACGATGCGGTAACCGCATGGCTTGGCGGTTTTGCTCCGGGCTCTGCGAATACCATCAGCAACGCTTCCATGACGCTCGATGTATCAGGCACGACGGTAACGCCTTCCGGCGACCAGCTTTCCGTGAAGTTCAGGGTAACGCCGAAGGCAGGGTTTACCGGCGCCAAGACGCTGTACATGTCCGTGGCAGACCTCCAGGGCAACAAGTCGCCGGTGAACGAGACCAAGGGCACTTGGACGGTTACGGTCCCGCAGTTCTCGCCGGTCAACGTCTCAGCAACTGCGGCGGCGGGCACTGTCGATGTCGCGCAGGACATTACAGGGGTATGGAGCGACGGTAACGGCGCGGCCAACATCGAGTTTACAACTCTCAAGACAAGCACGGCGAAGCTCGTGTACATCCAGAGCAAGAACAAGCTCTACCTGTACGATGATGCGGGCACGGCCATGCTCGGCGGGTTT
>DASXVI010000347.1:0-8741 GCA_036504315.1 Nitrospirota bacterium | reverse complement strand
GGAGGCCGAAAAGGCGCTCAAGGATATCAAGGCGGGCAAAGACTTTGCGGCCGCCGCCAAAGAGTATTCGATCGACGAGTCCACAAGGAATATAGGCGGGGATATAGGTTTTATAGACAGGGGCATTTTAAAGGAGCCGCTGAAATCGACTTTGTCCAGGATGGGCAAAGGCGATATCTCTGGTGTTGTGCAGAGCGGATACGGGTTTGAGGTGCTGAAGCTGACCGATGTCAGGAAGGCCAAGGTCCCGCCCCTCGAAGATGTCCGTGAAGGTATCGCGAAGAGGGTAAAGCTTACAAAGAAAAGCGACAAGGTAAAAGAATTCTATACGGCGATGAACAAAGATGCCGTTGTGGAAATTAACAAGGAAGTCCTGAAGACCCTGAAGTAAAAGAGGAAAAGTTCTAATGAGCTTCAAGAGGTTTGGGGGGAGGCTACGCTTCCTGGTGGTCATAGCGGCTGTGCTCTCGATGAGCGCCACCGTCTTCTCGGCGCAGGACAGCGTCAGGGCGCCGGTCTGGGTCGGTATCTACACGACCGCAGGCAAGGTCGGCCTGAAGTGGTCCGCGACGGCCGGAGCCGCGCGTTACCAGGTATACCGCTCGATTTCCAGCGGGCGGGGCCGCGAGCTTATCGCCACAACCACGGACGTCTCGTATATCGACGCGAGTGTAAGACCCGGCGAGACATACTATTACGCCCTCCGTACTGTTTCCGCGGAAGGCAAGGAGTCCTATTTTTCCGAGGAGAGGTATATCAAAGTCCCGCTCACGGGCGGCGGAATTCCGGTAAAACCGCCTGAATGGGTCGGCATCCTTACGGACGAAAAGACGGTCAGGCTTGCCTGGCTGCCCTCGCCTTCGTCCAACGCTGTTGCGTACAACATCTACAAAAGCAACGAAAAAGACAAGGGCTTCCAGTTGATCGGCTCGACGCAGGACGCGAGCCTTGTCGATACCGACGTCAAGGAGGGCGAGACCTATTACTACGCCCTGACTACTCTCGATAAGGATTTCAAGGAGACCAAGTTCTCCGAGGTGCGCTCCATTGTCTTCCAGCCGCAAAAACCCGAGGGGGCCGTCGGCGGCGCCAGAAAACCGGGCCCCGGCCCCGGCCAGGAACCGCCCGTATCGGACAAGATAATAGCCAAGCCTACGAGGATTATAGGCTTTATCCTCAAAGGCAAGGACGATAAACCGCTTTATTCACCGTCCGATGTCGTCATCGGCAGCGACGGGAACGTATATGTATCCGACACCGGCAGGTCGCTTGTCCAGGTTTATAAGCAAGGCGGAGAGTTCGTCCGCGCCGTCGGCGGCTACGGCGCCCGTGAAGGCAAATTCGAAAAGCTGCTCGGCTGCGATGTCGATAAAGAAGGCAACATTTACGGCGTGGACGCCTACACCGGCTGGATGCAGAAGTTCAACGGCGAAGGCAGGCTCCTATTGCGCAAGTGCATGCGCGTCGACGGCAAGGCGATAGCGGAGGATTTGGGGCTGAAAGTCCCGGTAACATTGTTCGGCGTGGTGAAGCCTGTCGTCGCCCCGGACGGAAATATATACATCCTGGACAACTACAACGACTGCATAGAGATATACAACCAGGACGGCCGGTACTTAAAAACATTCGGTGGAAAGGGCGTCGGCGACGGTAAGTTCCAGGGGCCGACATTCGCGGTCTTCGGGCCGGACGGCCAGCTGTTCGTCGTGGACTGCCTGAACGCCCGCGTGCAGGTATTCGACAAAAACGGCGCGTTCCTCTGGAAGTTCGGCAGCTACGGCAATGTTATGGGCACATTCAGCAGGCCAAAGGGCATAGCCCTCGACGGCCTTGGCCGCATATATGTAGCGGACTCGATGTCCAATGTAATCCAGGTATTCGACAAGGACGGCCGTTTCCTCTTCCTTCTTGCGGACGAGCGCGGCAAACAGATAGACCTGGGCACTCCGAACGGTATAGCGCTCGACAAGAAGAAGCGAATCTATATGGTCGAGAAACTCGTGAACCGCATACAAATCAGGCAGGTTGGTGAGTAATTGAGAAGATTGTGCTCGGCAGTCCTGACGGTCATCTCCGTTTTCTGTGCAGCCCAGGCCTGGGCGGGCGTGGTTGCGTCCCCTCACGATATCTCTGCCCAGAAATACACGGTGCTCGGGCGGGAAGAAGAGAAGAAAAACGTCTGTAATTACTGCCATGTCCCGCACAAGGCGAAAGGCGCCAGGCTGTGGCCGACCGCCCCTCCGTCACTGAAGGGGTGGGGCAAAGTCGGGCCTCTTTGTTACTCCTGCCACGACGGCATCGCGATAGTCTCGCCGTATGTCGACGCCTCCAACACCGCGTTCAACCCCAAGAGCCACGGGCTGGACCTGAACATGATACCGCAGGGCGACAACGCCTCCCAGTCCGGGCTTCCGTATACCGAAGGCAACGAGAACTTCCGGATGGAGTGTTCGACCTGCCATAACCCGCACGACAACACGAACCGGCCTTTCCTCCGCGTGACCATAAACGAGATATGCCTTAAATGCCACCAGAACCGGGAGAACTCCGGTTATGCCATCAACAATGTCGAGGGTACGCATCCCGTACACAAACAGCCGCTGGACGAAGTCGAGGGGGCATCGCCTATAGAGGTTATCGACCAGTTCAAGGTGGCCTTCCCGCAGCCGTACCCTTCCGAGAACGGAAAATATGCGGACTCGTCACACTGGACGCTCGGCGGCCACCTTTCATCGGGAAGGGAAGGCACCATAGAATGCACAACCTGCCACAGCATCCACGGCATGGAGTTCGTCGGGCCTGATAACGACAACCTGCTCACTGTCAACCCCGTGGACGAAAGTGCAGACCTTTTCTGCGAGGGTTGCCACAGGGGCGTCAGGGGCGACAAACTCGCCTCGCCGTCATTCCCAAACCCCGGCGGCACTATCAAGCCGCGCACCTACCACCCGGCAGACAACGACATTTCAAACGGGACCGGAAATATTGTCCCGACCGTCTCTCCGGAAGGCTGGCCGCGGGGCAAGGGTGGAGAGATTCTCTGCACCACTTGCCATAAAGCTCACGGCGCCATGAAGAATTCGCCGATACTCAGGCCGACAACGGCCTCCCAGACCTTCTGCGAGGAGTGTCACAGTGCTCCTTTCGCCCACCATCCGTCCGGCGGGTCTGCAATGGGCAGCAGGATCAACTCCGGCAAGCCTTACTCGAAGACAAGGAATGTAACTATACCGACCGATTTCCCGGCGGGTATTTCATACGGCGACGCCGCGCCTGGCAAGGTCTACTGCTCGACCTGCCACAGGGCGCACAATGCAAATTGCCAGCCTATTCTGGTTAACGACTGCGCCGATGGAGACAGTTGTTCAATCTGCACGACATGTCATCCCAAGTTCAATCCGACATGGCAGACGGATGACAACCACAAAGCCACTCATTTCATGGGAGACCCGACCGCGTCCATAATCGATAAGGTCACGGTAAACGGAAGCGTTTTCGGGACCCAGCCAGGATACCGCGAGCAGTACCCTCCAGTAAATACCGAGGTATGGCCGGAGAGCAGGGCCTTATCTAAATACGGTGGGGCGGAGGGCAAGGATATTACCTGTTGCTCGTGCCACAGTTTCACTACCGGCAGCCTGGTGGGCGGTGATGCGGACCAGTCGCCTTATAGCGACGGGCCGCTTGTTGCGCCGAATTTCCAGCCCGAGGACCTGACATACGGCCTTATCGCGCGGGCTGGCTCGTTTAAGGAATGGTTGGAGAGCGATGTGTTCCAGTATGTTTTAGGCGGAGACAGGGGAACGATAACCAAAGTTGACAAGTACCTATGCACGGGTTGCCACGGCCTTACGCCGAATACGCACCCGGGCATGAATGTCCAGGGCGAGGGCATGTCGCACCCCATGATGGGCGTGAAAGCGGGTAGTGTTTCCGCTACCGAGCCGGCGAAGATGACTTATAACAAAAAGGTAAACTGCGAATCGTGCCACTCTGCGCATGAGGCCGACAGCAGGGGCGGGTTCCTGATATTGAGGCTGGTGGCCCCGTTCGGAGGCCGTTTAGCGGCCGGGGCGGCCGCGGATCCGTACAGCATAAAGAAAAGGTCTGACATAGAATTTGCGCCGCTTTGCAAGCTGTGTCATACCAATTATTAGTTATTAGAGGCATAATTTGTGAGAGCTAACGGGCTGGCAGTTTTATTCGCAATAATTTTTATGGCAGCGGCGGTGACGCTGAATGCCTTGCCGGCCTATTCTCTGATTGGCGATTCCGCTGCAAAACACAACATGACCGACTTGCCCGGTTACGGCTTCGGACAGTCCGTCTGCGAGGCCTGTCACCTCCCGCATGCCAGCTCCGGCCCCAGGATATGGGAGGCAAACAAAAACTCCCAGGGTGACGGCCAGAGGGACCTTGCGCCTGCGAAGCTTTCCTCGCTCGACCAGCAGGCCGGGCTTAAAGATTACCCAGGCATATACCTCTGCCTCGACTGCCACGATAATTCGTCGGCCCAGCCCGCCTGGTCCGGTACGGCCCCAAAGGTAAAGACCCACTCGTCCAAAGAGCTTGCAGCGGCGGGCTATACCTCTGTATCCAAGAGTTTTGTTGCCGAATGCACCACCTGCCACGACCCTCACCAGCGTTGGACGGGGAGCTTCCAGCCAGGCACAAACGGTTTCATGATAAAGTCCTCGATAGTTACAACCGACAACGGAGTCCAGGCTGTGGTTTTTAGAAGGATGACTGGAGCTGACTCTCTCGGTACTAATTCCGCGCCCTACAATGCTATTTGCAATGTATGTCATACCACGACTTCGTATCACCGGAATACGGGTTCTCCGTCTCATAACGACCGGGGAAACTGCACGGTCTGCCACACGCATTCCTCCGGGTTTGCCGGTTCGCAGTGCGACGCGTGCCACGGTTCGCCGCCCGTAAGTTATTCAAAGCTTGTCGGCAGGTCCGGCAACTCATCCCATTTCCCGCCCACGGGTTCGCAGACGGCCGGTTCGCACGCATTTCATACCCGTTCGACAGCCAACGGCGCAGGCTATGCCTGCAAGGTCTGCCACAGGGGCGGCATGGGCGACGGCGAGGGGAACGACCAGCAGATTGACATTCGTTTCGGCGCCTTCGGGATATCCACGAGCGGCAGGTTCGACGGGTTTGCGCCCATAAGCGGGTACACCTTCAATCCGGGCAATACCACGGGCGGGACCCTGCGCTGCAGCAACACTTACTGCCACGGCAACTTTACCGGCGGCATCAATACCAATAAACCCAAATGGGACGACCCGGCGAGCGGGGATTGCGGCACCTGTCACGGGACTACGGCCGCGACACTCGCGAACCACAGCATCCACCTTAACGGTTCATGGGGCCCGTTCTCTTCTTGTGACGACTGCCACCCCGCCAACTCTTCTACCGGGAGGCATCCGACGCATGTTGACGGCAAAGTCGAGTTCAAAGACGGGCTTGGGTTTGCCGCTACGACGGCCTGTGCAGGATGCCACGGGAACGGTACCGCGACGGCAAAGGCCGACTGGGGGCTTACGGTCGACAGGGGCCAGACTCAGTGGTGCGAAAAGTGCCACGACGGCTCATCGGTCATAAAAGGCGTAACCGCGGGCAATGTGGTGGGCAATGTCGCATACGGGTTTGATGTATCCGGGCACGGCAAGCCCAGTATAGGGCTGGGCTGCGTAGACTGCCACGACTACAGGACGGTGCATGTAGACGGCAACTCGCAGACCTACAGTGCGGCATTAAATAACTTCAAGGCCGCTTACCGGCTTTCCGTTTCGAATACAGTACCGCTCCTCGGCGTGTATACCACGACGAAAATAGCGCTCTGCTACTCATGCCATATAGAGAACAAGCTGGTAGGGATGCCGGCAGGCGGCAAGCCATCAGACCTGCATATGCATTCGGTGAAGGTTTCGACCCAGTGGTATACGAACTTCAGGAACATGTCCACTGTGGCAGGCAAGCTTGCCGGCAACTATAATGATAACGGCGACGTGCCTACCAATATACACTGGAACCACCTGGACGACTACGGCAGCGTTGGCCGCAGCAGTTATTTTTCTCAAAAACTTTACGACTCTGACGGTGACGGCTCGGGAGACTCTTACATTACCTGCGAGACCTGCCACAACCCGCACGGCACGCGCCAGCGGGCCATGGTTATCGACCAGTTCTCGATAAAGAGCTTCGACGGTCTGGCCAACGAGTCGGTCACGCCGTCATACAGGTGGCTCGGAAGCAGTGCGTATGTCACCACCAGATGCACCGACAGCTGCCACTTGTCCGGCAATGCAATGGGTACCGCAGGGACGAGATGGTACGGAGCGCCGCTGTCCGGCGGCACGACAGGCATACCGGTGGGCCTGAAGGCGGAGCCGTTGCCATGATACAAGGTAGCACGCATATATCAGGGAGCGCAGCCGTGAAGAAGCATTTAATGGTCTTATCTTTATTTGCCGCGATAGCCGTCCTTATGACCGGCATCGCCCATGCAGAAACTGCCGGACTTCTCTGGGATTCCTCGACCCCGGGTATAAAACTGACATGGAAGGCCCCGTCAGACACCCGGCCGGAAAAAGTTAAGGGGTACAACCTGTATCGTTCAGAGGAGATTGGCGGGCACTATAACAAAGTGAACGACCAGCCGGTCACAAAACTCGATTATGAGGACCGCGCGCTCCAGAAGGGAAAGGATTACTTTTACCGGATAACCACCATTTTCGTTGACGGCACCGAGAGCGCACCGACGGATCCTGTCGGGATGACGGCAGGCGCCGCGAATGCGCAGGAACTGCGGCTTCCGAAGATAGATTTCCTCTCCTCAAACGCCCTTGGGAAGGTCCTGTACATGGGGGATGAGGCGGTATTCATTTTGAGCGCAGAGCCGGGCCTGACGGCCAAGCTGGATATTGAAGGCGTTGCGGCCGGGATGCAGATGAAAGAGGCCGAGCCGGGCAGCTACAAGGCGAACTTTATAGTCCCGCAGGGGTTGAGGGTCAAGGATGCCTCCGCGACGGCGACCGTCGTAGCCTCAAACGGCGGGAAGGCTTCCGTCCAGACCAAACCCTTTATCAATTTTTTGGGTATCCGGAAGCCCGCTCTCTCCGGGTTGTATGCGGGCATCCTCGAAGCCGGCCGGGTTGGCCTCAACTGGCCTAAGGCCCAGGGCGTTGACGGCGCGGACGGCTGGTCCGTAATTTACAAGGACACCTCCAGGATACTCGGGTTCGAAGGGCTTAACCCGGTTACCGGCAGGATTGCGAGGACGGTTGCCGCCTATATTGACGGCGATGTGGCGCCGGGCCGCACATATTATTATGTCCTTGCGCAATACGACGCGGCGGGGAGCCTGACAGCCTATTCCGATAACCTTGAAGTTACTGTCCCGCAGGCCGGAAGGGTGTCAGGGATTGAATCCGTCGAGGAGGATTCCGCTGGAAACACGATGAAGCCGGGCAGCACGCTTAAGGTTACGGTTAAGACCGCGTCGGGCTGCAAGGCATCGTTTGCGCTTGGAGACACTATCAGCGGGAAACCGCTGGCCGAGGCCGAGTCGGGTATTTATACCGGGTCTTATACCTTCAAGGACGGCGACGGCCAGTTCAAGTCACGCGTGTCGGTAAGCCTGCGCGATGCTTCCGGCGACACGCATTTCGCCAGTTCCGCCACATTTGTGGCCGTGGACGCGCCCCGCGTCAGCGCAACCGCAGCCGGCGACGGCAAGAAGCCGCAGGTATTCGGCATCAAGGATGACATCCAGACGGTAGTTGGCCGTTCAGGCAGGCTTACCGCCGGAAAAACCTTCACCGTAACCCTGAAGGGTGATACTGGGGCGAAAGGCTATTTCAGCGTCGGCAACTCGATATGGAGGGTTCCGATGAAGGAGGACCCTGCCGCGCCGGGGATGTATTCCGGCAGCTACACTGTACGGGCCGGTGACAGCGCAGGCGTCGCAGACGACCCGCTCAACACGGTATTCATAACCGGATGGCTTGAAAGTTCCGGCGGCACGCCTTCTGACAAGCTGACCGGCCCGATGCCGGTTATCATTGACACATCCGTGAACATAGCTGTGGACATATCTTCGCACGACCTGCTGGCCGACGCGAGGAGCCAGGCCAAGGTGACGTTCACCGTAACCGACGCCGACGGCGAGTTTGTCCCGGACAGGAGGCTTACGGTACTTATAGAGCCGACCGCAAAATATACCGGGGTAGCCGGCAGCGGCGGCGTAGACCGTCGGCGCGACGGGCAGGACGCGGCCCAGGGCGTACTCGGGCGGCTTCAGGTGGACTTCGACGACATGACCGACCGTTTCGGGCGAGTGACGGCCACTTATACAAGCGGGTTTGCGGCCAAGACCGCAATGGTTGTCGCACGCGATTTCGCGACCGGAAGCGTCGGGATGGGGTATGTGACGACGAGCATTTCATCGTCTGTCAACATAGCGCTCACCGAACCTGCGGGTACAATAATCACCGCGCCTGTTAAGCCGATATATCAGCTTTCAATAGATGTAGTCCCGGACCCGGCCAACCCGGTGCATACCTACCCGGGCTTCATACTCGATACGATACCAAACTCCCTGACGGCGGACGGCACCAGCCGCGCAAGCATTGTCGCAGTGCTTACCAAAGACGGGGTACCGGCAGTCGGTAATACGATAATATTCGGCGCGAGCGGGGCAGACGGGTCGTTTACAAAGGCATCCG
>DASXVI010000346.1:0-5013 GCA_036504315.1 Nitrospirota bacterium | reverse complement strand
ATGATGAAACTTCTTATTTTTCTGTTTGTTGCGGCGGTAGGTTTCTTGCCGGCCGTATCTGATGCCGGGAGCGGATGCGTCACAGGTACTTGCCACGCCAAGCTATTGGATTTCAAGTTCGTCCACGGCCCAGCAGCCGTGCAGGACTGCGCTTTCTGCCACGAGAAGGTCAGCGAGCACAAGTTCCGCTTTGCGGCGAAGGGGCCCGCCCTGTGCGATATCTGTCACGAGGAGGACCTGAAAAAAGTGGGCAAGAAGGCTGGGGACTGCCTGAAATGTCATAACCCGCACGGTACGGATATTGAGTTCCACCTAAAGCCCGGCGCGGGCAAAAAATGCGCGAAATAGGCCGTAAAGGCCTTAATTTGGGAGGCGATTTTGGGGTTTTTTGACCGGCTGAAAGACGGCCTGACCAGGACCCGCGAGCAGTTTGTCGGCGGCATCGAAAACCTGGTGATGGGCAAAAAGCAGATAGACGAGCAGCTTCTTGAGGAGCTTGAGGAACTGCTGATAACCGCGGATATCGGCGTCGATACCTCCGTCAGGATAATCGACAATGTCCGTGAAAAGGTCAAGAGAAACGAACTTACGGACGCTGACCTGCTGAAGCGCGAGATTAAGGACCAGGCGGCCGCCATCCTCGCCGGGGGCGACACGAAACTTCGCGGCGACCACAGGCCTTCGGTCTACCTTGTAATAGGCGTGAACGGCGTCGGCAAGACAACGACTATAGGCAAACTCGCGGCCAACCTGAAGTCCGAAGGGCGGAAAGTCCTGCTTGCGGCCGGGGACACTTTCCGGGCTGCGGCAGCCGAGCAGCTCGTCCTTTGGGGCGAGCGCACCGGCTGCGATGTTATCCGGCACAAGAGCGGGGCCGACCCGAGCGCCGTGGTTTTCGACGCCATTTCGGCCGCCAGGGCCAGAGAGTCCGATATCCTGCTTGTGGATACGGCGGGCAGGCTTCACACCAAGTCCAACCTGATGGAAGAACTCAAGAAGATGAACAGGGTGATAGAGCGGGAGCTTCCCGGAGAGCCGAGCGAGACGCTCCTCGTCCTTGACGCTACTACAGGCCAGAACGCCCTCTCTCAGGCAAAGCTCTTCAACCAGGCTGTCGGAGTTTCAGGGATAATACTGACGAAGCTCGACGGCACTGCGAAGGGCGGGATAGTAATAGCCATAGCGTCCGAGCTTGGCATACCCGTGAAATATATAGGGATAGGCGAGCAGGTTGACGACCTCCAGCCGTTTAACCCTGACGAATTTGCCGATGCGCTTTTTGCCTGAGATGGCTGGCAGGCAGGCTCTTTATCTGGTATAATATGAGAATGCATATAATTTAGTAACCGGCAGTAAAAGCACATGAAATGTTTTATTCTATCCGTCCTCCTGACAGCCGCAAGCCTCTTTGTTGCGGGAATCTCTTTCGGGCAGGGTATTGCTGCCCCGAACCACTCCCATGTCGGTCTGAAAAATTTCCCGTTCGAGTCGATAGAATCCGGCAAGGGCGAACCCGCTCTGCCGCCAACCCTGATGGGCAAAAGGCGTGCCGACGGCAAGGGCTTCGTAATCGTGAAGTTCCGCTCGAAGGATAACGAGAAGGACCGCGCCCGCCTGTCAGGCAAAGGCATCCGTTTTACATCATATGTCCCGGTAGATTCTTTTCTTGCCAAGGTCCCTGCTGGCATGCGCGATATGCTTATCGCCGACCCGGCTGTCGAGGCGGTATTCGATTACCGTCCGGCCTACAAGCTGGAGAAGCGCCTGCTTGACAGCTTCAAGTCCGGCAAGAAGGATAAGAAGAAGCTGATAGCCCTTATTTTCGAGGGCGAGGATGTTGCGCAGGCCGTCCAGCGGATTACCGCCGTCGGCGGGACTGCAAAGGTTATATCCGACAGGCCGGGCACTAACGGCAAGGCTGTGGAGGTTGAGCTTACGGCAGACAAACTTGCGCAGCTCGCCGAAATAGACGAGGTGAGGTGGGTGCAGGAGAGCAGGACGCCGGTGCTGCATAACGACCTTGCCGCCCCTGTAATAAAGTCCGACTACTGCTGGAACCTTCCGGCCCCGCTGACCGGCACGGGCCAGATTGTCGCAATATGCGATACCGGCCTCGACACCGGCAATTTTTCTACGCTTAACGCGGATTTCAAAGGTCAGACCTCGGACAACAAAAGCAAGGTTAAGGCCGTCTGGGTATACGGCGGTCGTGGAACCGGCGACTGGAGCGACTCTGACGGCCATGGGACGCACACGACTGGCTCGCTGGCAGGGATGGGTATTCAGTCGAATATCCTCCAGCCCGGGACTTTCGTCAAAGGCACTGCATGGGATTCCCAGGTTGTGTTTCAGTCCGTCCTCAATTCATCCGGCGGTCTGAGCATACCGATGCTTGACCTGACTCTGTTCCCGAACGCCTATGATCAGGGTGCGAGGATACATTCGAACAGTTGGGGGTATACGGGGTCATACGGGAACTACGATTATTACGCTGCACAGGTCGACTCTTACGCCTGGAATAACAAGGATTTCCTGCCTTTATTTTCTGCCGGGAACGACGGCGCGGATACCAGCCCTTCCAACGGATATGTGGACCCGGGTAGCGTTAGTTCGCCTTCCACCGCAAAGGATGTATTGTGCGTCGGGGCCTCCGAGAATAACCGGCCGAGCATTGCCACGAAGTATGGGACCGCAATTCCCGGCATATACCTTGTCCAGCCGATAAACCAGGACAGGATGGCGGACAACGCTAACGGGATGGCCGCGTTTTCGGGCCGAGGACCATGCGACGACGGCAGGATAAAGCCGGATATTGTGGCCCCCGGCACATATGTACTGTCCGTGAAATCAAGCCTGTCGCCAGCCTCGACGCTTGCCTCCAAATACGGCTACCCGTCCTCATTCAACACATACTATACCTACATGAGCGGGACGAGCATGGCAACTCCGCTTACGGCTGGAGCGGCGGCCCTCGTCAGGGAGTACCTCGCGAACAGCGGGTTTACAAACCCATCCGCCGCCTTGGTAAAGGGCCTGCTCATCGCCGGGGCAAAGGACCTGAAGCCTGGCCAGTACGGCTCCGTTAGCCAGCCGCCGGACACCTATGCCGCGACTGACGATGTGCGCGGCAGGCCGGACGGCAACCAGGGCTGGGGCCGGGTGGATTTGCAGGAGTCCCTGTACCCGACCGCGCCCAAGAGGATGTGGTATGAAGACCACGCAAGCGGGCTTGCAACCGGCGGCTCGTACACCTATAATTTTAGCCTCGTAAATTCTACGGTCCCGGTCAGGGTAAACCTCGTCTGGACGGACTACCCAGGCACCTCGGGGGTGTCGCCGAACCTCGTAAACGACCTCGACCTTGTCGTGACGACCGCCGACGGGCATACATACCACGGCAACAGGTATGCTGGCTCGGTCTCGATAGCGGACGACCCGGCTTTCGACAGGCTCAACAATGTCGAGGGTGTTACCATACCCGTACCCGCATCCGGCAATATGACCGTCACGGTGCAGGGGTATACCATTCCAAACGGCCCGCAGCCCTACGCAATCATGGTATCCGGTGCGCTCGGGACCCCGCCTGTGGTAACGGGCGTATCGCCGTCGTCCGGGATAAACAATACTGTTAACGGCATAACCGTTACCGGGAGCAACTTTGCGGCGGGTGCAGCGGTAAGCGTCGGAAGTATATCCTGTCAGGTGGGCAGCGTGGCTTCCGGCCAGATACAGGCGACCGTCCCGGCAGGGCTTGCGGCGGGCGCGTATGCGGTCCGCGTGACCAACCCCGACGGCCTTTCCGGCTCCCTTGCGGCAGGATATACTTCCGTTCAGGATACCACCGTGCCTGCTACGCCGACAGGCGTGTTCGTATCGCCTGCGGACAAGCGCATCGCCGTTGCCTGGAAGGCAAATCCCGAGCCGGATGTGACAGGCTACCGCGTGATATTCGGGAACGCCTCGACCTCCGTCGGGAAGGTCGTTTCGACGAATATTACAGGGCTTACCAACGGGCAGAATTATCCCGTTACGCTCAGGGCCGTCGATGTCGCTGGCAACGCAAGCCCGGCGTCCGCGCCCGTATCCGCAACGCCTTCCGGGCCGGTATCAGACCTCCCGCATTATAACTGGGACGCCTCGCCGAACTGGCTGTGCGCGAACTGCCACCAATTGACAAGAGCGACCTTCCTGCCGCCGGGGTATAGTTACGGCACAGATGCCGGATACTGCCTGAGCTGCCATAACACGGCTTCAAACGCGCACGGCAAGGCCGTCAACGCCGCAAAGTCGCACAGCACGCTGGTGAACTATACCGCAGGCAAGGCCCACAGGCCGACATACGGCACGGTAACATCGGGCGAGTATTCGGACACGATGTGGACGCACTTAAAGGACGGCAAGCTCGTCGTCTGCACGACCTGCCATAATGCCATGAGGAAGCCTAGTGATGTAGGCAGGGCATGGGAATACACACCTTCTTCGGACGGGAAGAAATTCAAGGCCTACAAGGGGGGCTTCTGGGACAGGGCATATCAGCAGGTACGCGCGGCAAAGGACTCGACCCTCTGGACCCCGACATACTCCAAAGACAGGGCGAACCTTACGCTCGACCAGTCCGCCTATTCATTCAACGAGTATTCGGGCAGCGTGGTATTCCAGAGCGCACAGAGCGGGTATGTGTACCTGACGCTCGACGACCCGTACTTGCGCGTGCCGGGGTCGGACAACACCATCTGCACCGACTGCCATGCGGAGACTACCCACAAGGCTATGAGCTGCCTCTCGTGCCACGGCTCGCACAACCTGACGAACATTGCGGGTATCAGGTCGAAGGTCAGAAGGCCCGGCGGGACTGCTTTCCGGGATGTTGTGTTCAAGAGGTTTACGGGGATAAACTCGTTCGCGGGCAGCGGCACGCTCGACGGCATCTGCGAGGTCTGCCACGCGGCGACGCTGTATTACAGGGCCGACGGCATGGGACAGGCCCTGCACCAGGACGGCCAGAATTATAAC
>DASXVI010000345.1:0-2168 GCA_036504315.1 Nitrospirota bacterium | reverse complement strand
CTCCCCAAGCGGCAGACTATGTAAAAGAAGGACTCTACTTGTTTTCTTCCACCACTTTGGCGTACTCTTCGGCATCGAGCAGGCCGTCGAGCTCGGAAGAATTTTCAAGCTCCACGACGACGATCCAGCCCTTGCCGTACGGGTCCTCGTTTATCGTCTCGGGCGCGTCTTCGAGGTCGCCGTTCACCTTCACGACAGCGCCGGTTACCGGGCTGACGACGGAAGATGTGGCCTTGGTGGACTCAATCTCGCCTATCTCGCTGTCTGCCTCGACCTGCGCCCCGACATCCGGGAGGTCTATATAGACTATGTCGCCGAGCGACTCCTGAGCGTAATCCGTTATGCCGATGGTTGCCCTGTTGCCGTCAACCTTCACCCACGCGTGTTCTTTATGATACTTCAGCTCGTCAGGGTTCATCAGATACCTCCTTATGGCAAAACATTATATTAAAATCATTAAGAATTTGGCACATCATAACCGGCGGCTTTTTCATTGTCAAGAGTAAAAAAACGCTGCTCTGATAGAGACTCCCCTATTTTAGCAAGGGCCTTGTTTCCCGACTTTGCCCCCGGCGTATACGGGGTCACAAAAGGCTTTATTCCGGTCAGCGCCTCGATTGCCTTCGGGTTGGTCTCGGAGGCTGCGCCGACGCCGTTGCCGGTCGAATGATTTAAGATTATACCAGAAATTGCGACACCCCGCGCCCTCGCGGCCTCGACGGTCAGGACTGTATGGTTTATCGTCCCCAGGCCCGCCCGGCCAACGATTACAAGCGGCAATCCAAGCTCGGCGGCAAGGTCGAGGAAGGTGTACTTACCGCACAGCGGGACCATAAGCCCGCCCGCCCCCTCGACGATGGTAAAATCGGACTGGCGCGCAATCGCCCTGAAAATTTTGATGATTAGCCGGGTATCGACCTTCTTGCCTGCCCTCTGAGCTGCTATGGCGGGCGCAAGAGGCTCGTCGAACCTGTACGGGCAGACTGCGCCGAGTATGTCGTCTGTGCCCGAGGCTTTCCTCAGGAACGCGGCGTCCTTCGGGAAGAGTTCGCCCTTGCGCATCGAGCAGCCGGTCTCGGCCGGTTTCATTACCCCGACAGTTAGGCCCTGAGCCTTCATGTGGGCCGCAATGGACGCGGCGACGACGGTCTTTCCGACTCCCGTATCGGTGCCGGTAACGAATATTCCTCTTATTGCTCCCATTTTATTCCCCTAAATACGCCTTCTTCACTTTCTCGTTTTCCATCAGTTCGCCCGCCGGGCCTTCAAGCGTAACCCTGCCGGTCTCAAGCACATATGCGCGGTGGGCAAGGGCAAGCGCGGCCTTCGCGTTCTGCTCGACAAGGAGCACTGTCACGCCGCGCTCGTTTATGTCCTTTATTATCTTGAAAATCTTCGTGACCACTATCGGCGCAAGGCCGAGCGAGGGCTCGTCGAGCAGCAGGAGTTCGGGGTTCGACATCAATGCGCGGCCGATTGCGAGCATCTGCTGCTCGCCCCCGGACAGGGTGCCCCCCTGCTGGCCCGCCCTCTCCTCAAGGACCGGGAACAGCGCGAACACCTCTTCGAGGTTTCTGGCTATGGCCTTCTTGTCCCTGACTATGAACGCGCCCATCTCAAGGTTTTCGCGGACAGACAGCCGCGAGAATATCCTGCGGCCCTCCGGCACCTGACACAGCCCCAGCGTTACAATCTCGTGCGCCGGTCTGTTCGTGATATCGCCGCCCTTGTAGATAACCTTGCCGGACGCGGCGGGGTGCGCCCCGCAGATGGTCATCAGCGTCGTGGACTTGCCAGCGCCGTTACCGCCCAAAAGCGATACTATCTCGCCCTTGTTCACCCGCAGGTTGATGCCCTTCAGGGCCTCTATCGGGCCGTATGACGCACCGACACATGATAACTCAAGCATGGTGGTGGGCGGCCTCCTTGCCGAGATAGGCCTCGATTACCTTCGGGTCCTTCCGTATATCTGCGGGAACTCCCTCGGCAATCTTGACGCCGTGGTCGAGCACGACTATTTTGTCCGATATCCCCATGACGACCTTCATGTCGTGCTCTATCAGCAGGATGGCTATGCCCTTTTCGCGGATTGCGGAGATAAGCTGGATAAGCGACGCGCTCTCCTGCGGGTTCATGCCTGCGGCAGGCTCGTCGAGGAGCAGCAGCTT
>DASXVI010000344.1:0-8626 GCA_036504315.1 Nitrospirota bacterium | reverse complement strand
GCTTTGGGCCAAGTTCCAACTTTGCCTTGACATAGGCGCTCCCGCCATATAGATTATTAGGAGGCGGGCGGTTTTTTGCCGGCCCGGAAATGCAGGTATATTCAGAGGTTTTGGCTTTGAGGGCGCGGCTTTGGGCATCGGTATAAAACTTCGGGAAGGCTCGCTTGCGGCGGATTTCTCGTACAGGTTCATCAGGAACCCGCTCGCGGTCTCGGGCGCCGCGATAATACTCGGCCTGTTCCTCGTTGCGGCGCTGGCCCCGATTATCGCGTCCAACCCGAATGTCATAGATACCGGCAATATCCTTGCCGGGCCGGATGCGAGGCACTACTTCGGCACCGACGACCTGGGCCGGGATGTATTCTCCCGGATGGTGTACAGCACCCGGATATCCCTGCTCGTGGGGTTCGTCGCGGTCGGCATCGCCACCGTCATAGGGGTGGTCGTCGGCGCAGTCTCAGGCTATTACGGCGGCTGGGTCGACGCGGTCCTGATGCGGTTTGTGGACATAATGCTCTGTTTCCCGACGATATTCCTGATACTGGCGGTAATCGCGATACTGGAGCCGTCAATCTGGAATATAATGATAATAATAGGGCTGACGAGCTGGATGGGCGTCAGCCGGTTGGTGCGCGCGGAGTTCCTTACCCTGAAGGAACGCGATTTCGTGGTCGCTTCAAAGGCCGTCGGGGCGCGGGACGCGAGGATAATATTCCTGCACATCCTGCCTAACGCGATGGCGCCGGTCCTGGTGTCGGCGGTCCTCGGGGTTGGCGGGGCTATCCTTGTCGAGTCCTCCTTGAGCTTCCTGGGCCTTGGCGTACAGCCGCCGACGCCTTCATGGGGCAATATGCTGACGGCCGGCAAGGACAACATCGAAATCGCGTGGTGGCTTTCCCTATACCCGGGGATGGCTATCCTAATTACTGTCCTGGGGTACAACCTGCTCGGCGAGGGGCTGCAGGACGCCCTTAACCCGAGGCTAAAGGACTGACCATGAAAAAGATACTCGTAGTAGACGACGAAGATAACCTGAGGGCGCTGTTCCAGGGCGAGCTTGCCGACGAGGGCTACCAGGTCGTCACCGCGCGAACCGGCGAGGAGGCCGTCGAGCTTGTCGAGAAGGAGAACCCCGACCTCATCACGATGGATATAAAGATGCCCGGCATGGGCGGGATAGAAGCGCTGAGGAACATCCGGGAGAAACATCCGTCCATCCCCATAATCATGCTCACGGCATATTCGGAATTTAAAAACGACTTCGATGTATGGGCGGCGGACGCCTATGTAGTCAAATCATCGGACTTGGGCGACCTGAAACAGAAGGTGCGTTACTTCCTTGAGACCTAACAGAAGCATTTTGGCAATACAGGAAAGAAGCAGTAAAAGTGACAGAAGAACCAATAAACGACACCGAAAACCTGCTCGAGATTATAGGCGAGCTTAAATCCCAGATTAATTCACAGAACGGCCTGCTGGAGCGGTACAGGACGGAACTCGACAGGCTCGCCGGAGTCGAGGGCGAGAAGTACCGCATCACGACATCCAAGGAGCGCGTGGATGCGGCGCTCACCGTGCTGGACAAGATGTACCATTACAACGGAGGCTATTCCGCGTCTCCGCACGGCGTCTATCAGGCCTTCTGGCTCCGCGACATCATGTACTGCTCGATAGCCAAGGAATACATGGGCGATTTCTATTCGGTAAAGAAATCGTTCTGGCTCATCCTCGACATACTCCACAAATATTCCGATAAGATTGATACCTGCATCGACAACATGCCTACGGCCAAGCACAACTTCCTCCATGCGCGCTACCGCACGCATACTCTCGAAGAGTTCCCGGACGAGTGGGGCCACAACCAGCTCGACATATTCGGGCTGCTGCTCTACAAAATCGGCAACCTGAAGCAGAAGGGCATACAGGTCCTGCGCGACCTGCGCGATGTGAAGCGCATACAGGACATCGTCTGGTACCTGTACTCCATCCGCTGGTACGAAGCGCCCGACTACGGCGTGTGGGAGGAAGGGCCGGAGGTCCACTCATCGTCCATCGGTGCGGTGCTCGCCGGGCTTATGAGCGTCCGCGACAATATAGAGGAAATACGCATCCCCGCGAGGTTTATCGAGCAGGGCCGCGACGCCCTTATGCGCGTGCTTCCGTCCGAGAGCCACTCCCGCCCATACGATATGGCGCAGTTGTCGCTGCTATGGCCGTACCATGTCATAGACGGCGATATGCGCCGCCGGGTGCTGACGAACATCGAGGACAACCTGGTCCGTGAAAACGGCGTCGTCCGTTACCCGCGCGACCTCTACTATACATCAAACTTCATGAAGCCGGAAGGCAGCGAGGCCCAGTGGCCGATGGGGTTTGCGTGGCTTTCGGTCGTGTATGCCAAGATGGCGGAGGAGGCCTTTGAGTCGGGCGATTCGCGCGCTGCAATCGAGCTTATGAAGACGGCGCACCAGTATGTGAAGCGCATCGAGAAGATGATGGTTCCAGGCGGGCTTATCCCGGAGCTTTATACCGGCGGGGAGCCGAACCCGAACACGCCGCTCGCATGGGGCATGGCGAAGTATGTCATCGCGGTGCAGTCGATAGAAAACCTGAAGGCGAAGATGGACAGGATGGCGGACTAAGGCGATGTGGCTGGTCCTCTCACTTCTGGCTGCCTTCACCCAGGCGACCGCCGACGCCTTCACGAAGAAGGCCATTTCCGGCACGGACACCTATATCGTAGCGATGCTTCGGAACCTGCTCGCCGTGCCGTTCCTCGTCGTCGCGCTCATCTTTATCCCCGTCCCGAAGCTCGACGGCACATTCTATATCGCGGTAGCCGCCTCGCTCCCGCTCGAAATTCTTGCGTCGCTGCTCTATGTGAAAGCCATTGAGTGCTCGCCGCTGTCGCTGACGATGCCGTTTCAGGCGCTCACCCCGCTCTTTCTGCTGTTTTCTTCGTTTATCATGCTCGGAGAAGTCCCGTCGGCAGGGGGCATTACCGGCGTCGTACTCATCTGCGCGGGAGCCTACCTGCTGAACGCGCACACCCTGCGGCGCGGCGGGATATTTGCGCCGTTCCGCGCGATATTCCGCGAGAAGGGTTCGATGATGATGATAGGCGTAGCGTTCATTTACGCCCTGACCTCCGATTTGGGCAAACTTGCGCTCCTGCATTCTTCGCCCCAGTTCTTCGGCGCGGTTTATGTCATAATATTCTCGCTGGTTTTCATGCCGGTAAACCTTGCCCTTGCGAAAAAACCGCTTGCCATCTCGTTGAAGGGCCTGCCGGTCCTCGTGCTGGTGGGCTTCTGCGTGTCGGTCATGGCGATGGTCCAGCCGATAGCCCTCTCGCTCTCAAATGTCAGCTATATGATTGCGGTGAAGCGGACGAGCCTGCTTTTCTCAATCGGCTACGGGTATATGATATTCCGTGAAATTAATATAAGGGAGAGGCTTATCGGGGCGGCGGTGATGCTGGCGGGTCTGGTGTTCATCGTGTTCTCGAAGTGATGCCGGCGGGCCTTCCTGACCTTTCCTGATTTTTATCATGGTTTCATTACATGTAGGATGGTATAAAGGATACGGTTACTAAATTTATACGGCAAACAGGAGAGCGGCATGAAAGCGACTGCTAAGTTTTACCGTCAGGTTGTGCAGGCGGGATTTGCATTGTTCATACTCTGGATTGGCTTCAGGTTCTGGGAGTTCGTCAGGTACTTCGATACCGGCGGTAAAACCGCGCCCGTCCCGCACCCGTCCGGCGCGGAAGGCTTCCTGCCTATAGGGGCTCTGACGGGGGTTAAATACTGGATGCAGACCGGCACCATCCATTACGCGCACCCCGCCGCCGTCATAATTTTCGCCGGCGCGCTCGCCGTCTCGCTCGTGTTCCACAAGAGCTTCTGCGGCTGGATATGCCCGGTCGGATTTGTTTCGGACAACCTCTACAAGCCGTGGTTCAAAATATTCAAGAAGAATGTCGAGCCGCCTATGTGGGTCGATTGGGGGCTTCGCACGCTCAAATATGTCCTGGCGTTCTTCTTCGTCTGGGCGATAATCGTCAACATGGATGCGGCAGGCGTCCTGAAGTTCCTGGAGGACGACTACTGGAAGGTGGCCGATGTCAAGATGCTCCGGTTCTTCACGAACATCTCCATGTTCGCGCTCACGGTAATACTCATCCTCGGAGCGCTCTCGGTCCCGATGCGGATGTTCTGGTGCAGATACCTGTGCCCGTATGGCGCATTGACCGGGCTTTTCGGGATGCTCTCTCCGTTCCGCATCACACGCGACAAGGAAAAGTGCATCGGCTGCGAGAAATGCCGCAAGCACTGCCCGGCGCACCTGCCGGTAGATACCGCCGACCGCATAATTTCGCCGGAGTGCACTTCATGCATGACTTGCGTGTCTGTATGCCCGACCGCCGCCGTTTCGAGCGCGATGATCGGCAAGAAGAAGCGGGCGCTTCCGGCCTGGGGATACCCGTTGGTCGTCCTCGGCGTATTCCTCGGCATCTACCTCGTCGCGCTTGCAACGGATAACTGGCACTCCAAGGTGACCCAGCAGGACTACTGGCGGCTGGTCCCGAAGGTGGAGGGCCTGGAGCACCCGTAATTGAAATACCTTGAACAGAAGCGTTAACTGTATTATAGTCTTATAAAGACAGATAATAGGTGAGGATATGAAATATACGGTACTGATCGAGAAGGGCAGGGAGTTTGGCTTTGTCGCAAAGTGCCCCGCGCTTCGCGGTTGTGTAAGCCAGGGGGCCACGAAAGAAGAGGCCCTTCGGAACATAAGAGAGGCGATTGAGGTTTATGTAGAGGCGCTGGTCGAGGACGGCCTGCCTGTCCCGGTCGAGACTGATACCGAAGTCGTAGAGCTTGAGGTAGCTGCCGGGTGACTAAGCTGCCCCGTGGACTTTCCGGCGAGAAGGTTATTAAGGTGTTGCTAAAAGCCGGTTTTGCCGTTAAAAGGCAAAAAGGCAGCCATGTTATTTTAAGAAGGGACGACCCGTTCGCTCAGGTCGTGGTCCCGGTCCACAAGAGCATAGATACCGGGACGCTCGACGCCATTCTGGATGGCGCGGGTATTTCAAACGAAGATTTTATAAAGTTAATGTAGGGGCCGACCGTCGTGTCGGCCCTTTTTGTTTTTATTTGCCCTTCGGCTCGCGGGCATACCCAAAAACTTGACAGTTACGCAATGTTATATTATTTTAGCGTGAGAGAAACAAGGGGGAAATCAGATTATGGCGAACAGGAGGGTCCAGGCGGTCAAGGGCGAGACCGGAGGCAGGAGGCACGAGGTAACCGGCATCCTGTTGATTGGCGCGTCGCTTATAGTCGGCGTAGCGCTTGCGTCGTATTCCCAGCTCGACCACGCCTGGGGCTCGGCGGGCTCGGTGCTCGTGCCGGGAACGGCCCCCCAAACCCATAACCTCATCGGCCCGTTCGGCGCGTACCTATCGGACTTCCTGTTCCAGTTGACCGGCGGCGGCGCATTCCTTCTGCCCTTGTTCATGGCCGTATCCGGCATCGGCCGCCTTGCCCGCAAGGAGCGCGAGCACCGCTTCCTCAAGTTCTTCGGCGCGTTTGTCCTTATCGTTTCACTCTCGACATTTCTCAGGCTCAGATACGAATACCTGTCCTTCGGCGGCATCCGCTCGGGCGGGCTTATCGGCGAGCTTACCGCCCCGGTCATAATCGATAAGTTCGGGCGGGTGGGCGCATATATCCTTGCGACGACATTCCTGCTTGCGGGGCTTGCTGTATCCACTACATTTTCGATACTTTCTATAATCAGCGGGTTCGGAAGCCGTTCCGGCACCGCGCTCGAACAGCTCAAGACACTGTACCTCAAATACTCCGAGAGGCGGCGCAAGTCCAAGGTCAAGGAGTCGAGGGCGGACATCGAGCCCGAGGCCCCGCCGGAAATTGTAGAGCAGCCGGTCCGCAGGCAGGCGGCGCAGCCCCAGCCCGAGCGTATGCAGGAAGCCCTCCCTTTCAGAGGCCCGGACAAGGAGTATACCCTTCCGCCAATGGCGCTTCTTGCCGAGCCGCCAAAGGACCGCAAGAGGCCATCGAAGGAATCCCTGATAATGAACTCTTCGATACTGGAGAAGAAGCTCCGGGATTTCGGCGTCGAGGGCAAGGTCGTGCAGGTGCATCCCGGCCCTGTCGTAACGATGTACGAGTTCGAGCCCGCGCCGGGCGTAAAGGTGAACAAGATATCCACCCTCCAGGACGACCTGGCGCTTGCGATGAGGGCCGAGTCCGTCCGCATAGTCGCGCCGCTTCCGGGCAAGGCCGCGGTCGGGGTTGAGATACCAAACAATGTCCGCGAGGAAGTGTTCCTGAAGGAGATACTGAACTCCGGCGAGTTTGGCAAGGCCAAGTCGCATCTGACCCTAGCGCTCGGCAAGGATATATACGGATTGCCGTCCGTCTCCGACCTTGGCAAGATGCCGCACCTGCTCGTCGCGGGCGCGACCGGCTCCGGCAAGTCCGTCGCGATCAATACCATGGTGATGAGCCTTTTGATGAGCGCGCGGCCGAGGGAGCTGCGTTTTGTCATGGTGGACCCGAAGAGGCTTGAGCTTTCTGTCTACGACGGCATCCCGCACCTGCTCGAACCGGTCATAACCGAGCCGCGCAAGGCCTCGCTGTCGCTCCGCAAAGTAGTTGTCGTGATGGAGGAGCGGTATAAGCTCCTCGCGGCGAAGGGTGTGCGGAACATCGACGGCTTCAATACGAAGATAGTCGAGGAGAGGCGCCACCCGAGGCTTGGCGGCGACGGGGAGGACCAGGTTCCGCCGAGGGAGGCCGTGATAAACGACGACGGCACCCTGCCCTATATCGTGGTAGTTATAGACGAGCTTGCGGACCTGATGATGGTGGCGGCAAAA
The DNA here is from genome assembly GCA_036504315.1 of Nitrospirota bacterium. GTDB lineage: Bacteria > Nitrospirota > JACRHJ01 > JACRHJ01 > JACRHJ01 > DASXVI01. Next base: position 1,716 of record DASXVI010000344.1, on the reverse strand, counting down.
GAGATAGAGGACTCGATAGCCCGCCTCGCCCAGATGGCGCGCGCCTCGGGCATACACCTCATAATCGCTACGCAGAGGCCGTCGGTGGATGTCCTGACCGGCGTTATCAAGGCGAATTTCCCGGCGAGGATATCTTTCCAGGTATCCTCGAAGATAGACTCCCGCACGATACTCGACGCCAACGGCGCGGAGGCCCTGCTCGGAAAGGGCGATATGCTGTTCGTCCCGCCGGGAATGTCGAAGCTCACGCGCGTGCACGGCTCGTATGTCTCGGAGCAGGAGATACACGAGGTTGTGCAGTACCTGAAAAAACAGGGCGGGCCAAAGTACGACACCTTCTCGGACATCACGCCGCCGTCGTTTGACTCGAAGAAGGGCGGCTCGTCCTCGGGCGAGGACAACGATGGACGCGATGCGCGCTACAACGAGGCCATCGACCTGGTAGTAAATGCGGGCAAGGCGTCCGCTTCGCTCCTCCAGCGGAGGATGCGCGTAGGATACCCGACCGCAGCCCGGATGATAGAAATGATGGAAGAGGACGGTATAGTCGGCCCGAAAAGAGAAGGCGGCAAGGAGCGTGAGGTGCTCTTAAGGCCGAACGGACTGTAAGTAAAAATATGTATCCTTCCAATTTTTTATTTTTAAGCACTTTGCCTTATATTCCAATAGATTAACTCATTTTGGTAATCCTTTGGGGCTATTGACAGCCTACGTAACCCCTGATAAATTCACAAATAAGCTTGACTCTAAAAGGGTCGAGGCCGCTAAACATTCAAGGTAGCCGCGGAGAGGCGGCTTGAACAGGCATGGTCCGGCACTGCCTGTCGTTCTTGCTTTTGCCGGGTACTTCAGGTCGTCGCGGAATTCCCGCGGGTCCCAAGTTTGGGAAGGAGGACAGAAAGTGAAAGGCAAGGTCAAGTGGTTCAACGACAGCAAGGGTTACGGGTTTATTGAGCAGGAAACCGGCAAGGATGTTTTTGTACATTTCTCCGCCATCAGTATGGACGGGTACAAGACCTTGAAGGAAGGCCAGGATGTAGAATTTGAAATTACCGAAGGCCCGAAAGGCCCGCAGGCCAGCAATGTCATGAGGGGCTGATAACAGTCCGGCATTAGAGCTTTTTGATATACTAAGCCCCGGCCAAAGACCGGGGCTTTTCATTTTGTTGACTTCCGCCCGCCTGATAATCTAAAATACCCCATGGCAATTAATAAGAAAAACCTTTCCGCTCCACTCCGGGTATACTGGGAGATTGCGCCGGTGTCCTCCGGGCTTTCCGAAGCCCACGCGCTCCATCTTGCATCCGAACTCGTAAACATCAAGGTGTTCTTTGTCACGCTCAGGGTTGTGGACGGGCCGCGCGCGGACCTGCCGGAACTTGCCGGCGTGCTCCGCAGGGGCGGGGTCAGGGCCGTTGCTTCTTTCACGGACGCGTCGCAGTTCGCAAACATAGACTCATCGTTTCCGGCGGACAACATCGACCTGCACGCGGGCGGCGGCGAGTTTGCGGCGCTCCTGAGTTCTGCGTTGAATAAATTTCCTGACAAGCCGATATCTGTTTCGCTTGTGCCGCGGCCGGACAACATCGGGTATATAAGGCAGGTAATAAATACCGCGCTTGACAGGGGCCTTCGCACCTTCAACCTCGTAAACCCGGACCTAATATCCGGCGGCCCTGACAACCTCAAGCCTGACGGGTTTGTCCTGACGGCCCC
>DASXVI010000343.1:0-1877 GCA_036504315.1 Nitrospirota bacterium | reverse complement strand
GGCCGGCACGCCGGAGTCCGGCACCGGAACGATAAGGTCGGCCTCGACAGGATGCTCGACGGCAAGTTTGCGCCCCATCATCTTGCGGATGAAATTGACGTTCTCGCCGAATATATAGCTGTCCGGCCGGGAGAAATAGATAGACTCGAAGACGCAGCAGGAATGTTTTACCGCCGGGAACGGCTTGTAAGACTGCAGGCCGTCGCGGTTTATGACGACCATCTCGCCCGGCTCGATATCCCGGACATACTTGGCTTCGATAAGGTCGAGCGCGCAGGTCTCGGAAGAGAGCACCCATGCGTCGTCGAGCTTGCCCAGACAGAGCGGCCTGAAACCGTTCGGGTCGCGTACCCCTATCATTTCTTTTTCGCTCATAATCAGGAGCGAGTATGCGCCCTGTATTTTACTCAGGGCATCGACGACGCGCGGCATAAGAGTACCGCCCTCTTTCGAGTGGGCGATAAGGTGTACGATAAGCTCGCTGTCTATCGAGGTATGGAAGATGGAGCCGTATGCCTCAAGCTCGTCTTTGATCTTGCCGTAATTGGTGAGGTTGCCGTTGTGCGCCACGGAGAGCTGGCCGAGCGCATAATTTATCAGGAGCGGCTGGACATTCTCCACGAGCTGGCTTGCGCCGGTGGTGGAGTAGCGGTTATGTCCGATGGCGCAGTCGCCTTTGAGCTTCTTTATGCGGGCCTCGTCGAATATGTCCGAAACGAGCCCGTTGCCTTTTTCCACCCGAAGAGACTTGCCGTCGGAGGAAACTATGCCCGCGCCTTCCTGCCCTCTGTGCTGGAGCGCATAGAGGCCCAAGTAGACAAGGTTTGCCGCCTCAGGATGACCGTAGACGCCAAACACCCCGCATTCATCATGGAACTTGTCTTCATGAAACAACATATTACAAAAGTTCCTCGCCAATTTTAGTTGCCCGTTGCCGGGCTCTATTATTACAGCTTGCCGGGTATGGCCTGAAGCCATATGTTCTTCAGCCCGGATACCGGTTTGTCTATCACCGTCGCGCCGTTATTCTTTATGACCAGCGATGCCCCGCCCACTTTTCCTATCACGGAACAGGGAACGCCGTTCCTCTTCATTATATGAATTATCTTGTCGGCATTACCCGCAGCGGACGACAGGATAATCCTCGACTGGCTCTCGCCGAAGATGAGCGCGTCCTTCCTTATGCCCGACGACAGCTCAACCGAACAGCCTACCGGCTCGGCGTTGCCCCTGAAACATGACTCCGCGAGGGCGATTGCCAGCCCGCCGTCTGAGCAGTCGTGCGCGGACTTTACCAGGCCTTCGGAAATCGCCTCAAGTGTAGCCGTGTGAAGCGCCAGTTCAATGCCCAAATCGAGCGTCGGAGGCATCCCCTTATCCAGCCCGTGGACGGTCGAGAGGTACTCCGTGCCGCCAAGCTCCTCCAGCGTATCGCCGAGGAGTATTATCGAATCGCCCGTATCCTTGAACGACAGTGTGACGGCCTTGTTCACATCGTCTATTATACCGACCATCCCGATAACCGGGGTCGGGTATATGCCCGTGCCCTTGGTCTCGTTATAGAAGCTGACATTGCCGGATATGACCGGCACGCCGAGCTTTTCGCATGCTGTCGAGATGCCTTCGATAGCCTCTTTGAACTGCCACATGATTTCCGGCTTCTCGGGGTTGCCGAAGTTCAGGCAATCCGTGATAGCCTGCGGCCTGCCGCCGGAGCATACCACATTCCTCGCCGACTCAGCTACAGCGTGCGCCCCGCCTGTAAGCGGGTCTAAGTAGCAGTAGCGGGAGTTGCAGTCTGTCGCCATCGCGAGCGCCTTCCCGGTATCCTTCACGCGGACGACGCCCGCATCGGAGCCCGGATGCACCACGGTGTT
>DASXVI010000342.1:0-2888 GCA_036504315.1 Nitrospirota bacterium | reverse complement strand
CATTAAAGGGCGTATTGACAAAACAATTCTTGGTAAAAGGAATAAGAGTAAGGGAAAGCCAAACTACCACTCTTTCGAAGATTATCTTTTGGAAGTAGTTAAAGATTAGTCCAATAAATGCGGGGAATAGCAAAAAGGCAGGTTTTATCTCACCTCGACAGCGCCTTCAGCGCTTCCTTGATTACCTGCTCAAGCGAGGCATGTTCATCCGCCGTGCAAACCTTCTTGACTGCATCCTCGGCGAAGTTCTTCTTGTAGCCCAAATTGATAAGCGCGGAAATGGCCTCTTCCTTCTGGCGGTGGGGGACTGCTCCAGTCGCGCACGGCCCGCCGGGCGGGGTGAACGCAATCGCGGCGGCCTTGTCTCGGAGTTCGAGCACGAGCCTTGCGGCGGTCTTTGGTCCTATGCCGGGGATGGTGGCGACCTTCTTGTCGTCCCCGCGCGTGATGGCGTCCATCAGGGTATCGAAAGGCAAGCCGGATACGATGTTCAGAGCGAGCTTGGGGCCTACGCCGGATACGGAGGTAAGGGCAAGGAACAGCTCTTTCTCCTTCGTGGTGAGGAAGCCGAAAAGGGATATCGCGTCCTCGCGGACATGAGTATGGATGTGCAGGGATACCTGGCCGCCCTCGTCGGGAAGCTCGTAGAAAGACGACAGCGGGACATGGACCTCGTAGCCCACCCCGCCGACATCAACGATTATCCCGCCCGGCGATTTATACGCGAGCTTTCCTGTAAGTAACGCAATCATATCTTCTGCCTGTTCCTGATGTCTTTTACGACTACGGGCTTGCCTGCGGCCGCTTCGACCCGGCTCATCGTCTTCTTCATTTTGGCGCTGTGGATGTGACAGATTGCGATGGCGAGCGCGTCTGAGGCATCAAGCGGCCTCGGGGCCTCGCGCAGCGAAAGGAGCGCCATGACCATCCGAAGCACCTGCTCCTTGTCGGCCAGGCCGAAGCCCACCACGGCCTGCTTTATCTCGGTCGGCGAATATTCGGATACCGGGAGGCCCGCGTTTATCACGGCCAGCAGGGCCACCCCGCGCGCATGGCCGAGCTTGAGCGCGGACTGGACATTCTTCGCAAAGAAGACGCTCTCGACCGCGACCGCATCCGGCCTGTGCCGCTCGATTACACCGGTCAGCCCTTCGTATATCAGTTTGAGCCTCTTGGGGAAATCCATGCCCGAAGGAGTGCATATGCCGCCGCAGTCAACATAGCGGATTTCATGGCCGACTACCTCGACCACACCAAACCCGCTCGTGACCGTGCCGGGGTCTATCCCCAAAATTTTCATGAGACGCCTCTCGGAAATCTAAAGCCGCTGGGCCCCCGTCTTCACGGGGGTGACGGGCAAAACGGATTGTCATTCCCGCGCAGGCGGGAATCCAGTGTCTTAAATTAGCCCAGTTTCTCCATCACTTCGTCCGGTATGTCGAAGTTGGCGTAAATGTTCTGGGTATCGTCCAGGTCTTCGAGGGCATCCATCAGCCTCAGCATCTGCTCCGCTTCCTTGCCCTCTAACTTCACATAGGTCTGCGGCATCTTGGTTATCTCCGCCGCTTCCGGCTTGATGCCCGCCTTTACGACCGCGTCCTTCACCGCCTCGAAATCCTGCGGGGCGGTCAAGACCTCGAAGTTAGGCTCCTCCGGGCTGTTCAGCACATCCTCGGCCCCGGCTTCGAGCGCGACAGTCAAAAGGGTTTCCTCGTCGGTCGTCGCCTTGTCCACGACTATGTAGCCCTTCTGGTCGAACATCCACGAGACGCAGCCGCTCGCGCCCATGCTGCCGTTGCCCTTGCCGAGCGCGTGGCGGACTTCCGCGACGGAGCGGTTCTTGTTATCGGTCAGACATTCTATCAATAACGCGACGCCGCCCGGACCGTAGCCTTCGTATGTTATCTCTTCGTAGGAAACGCCCGGAAGCTCGCCGGTGCCCTTCTGTATTGCGCGCTTCACATTGTCCGCAGGCATGTTGGCTTCCTTGGCCTTGTCCATCGCAAGCCTTAAGCGCGGGTTGCCGGTAGGGTCCCCGCCTCCGAGTTTCGCCGCGACGGTAAGTTCCTTGGATACCTTCGTGAAGACCTTGCCCCTCTTTGAGTCGATGGCGGCCTTCTTGTGTTTTGTGGTAGCCCACTTTGAATGTCCGGACATATTTCCTCCATGCGTTATTTATTAAAAGTAAGAGAAAGTGGCAAAACGAAGAGCCGGAAACTACATCCCAAGTATCTTCTGGAATACGCTCTTCTTCTCGTTGTGTATCTTCGGCTTTGGCAAGGGAAGCGCCGTGACCTTCGAGCGTTCTGTCGTACGCTCTTGGGAACGCTCCTGAGAACGCTCGACTGCGCGCTGTGCGGCAAGCTCGATTGCGTCGTCAAAAGTCTTCGGCGGCTCCTCTTCCATGAATATGGAGGGGACGGGGTTGGGAGGCTCCTTTTGCTGGGGCTGAAGGAGTTCTACGCTGGTTATGGAATCGAGGCCGACGCCGAAAAGCTCGACCTCGACGCTTATCTTCATGCTGACTTCCTTCACGCCGTCGAATGTCGTGAGCCGTACCGGCAACACGAACACCTGCCTGGAGTTCCGCATCTCGACCGATTCGACAACTACAGGGGCAGGTGCGGGCTCGCTGCCGTTTGCCTTCCCGAATATAGCGGCCTCGGTCTCGGCCGCCTGCGCAGGCGGAGCAGGCTCGTCCTCGAACTCCATGCCGACTGCCTCGGCAACGACTGGCGCTTCTTCAGGCGACACTACTTCGGGAGTCGGCTCTTCGCATATTTCCTCGGCACAGTATACCTCTTCCTCCGGGGCCGCAGTCTCTTCCTCGGCCTCGTCGGTTTCGCCGGGATACGCGGCGGCGAAATCAGGAGTGTTGTCCGCACCCA
>DASXVI010000341.1:0-9732 GCA_036504315.1 Nitrospirota bacterium | reverse complement strand
GCCCTCGGGCGTCCGCGTGTTGTCCCGGAACATATACCGCGCGGTGACGGTGAAGTCCGGGTAGAAGTCCTTGCGGGCAAGCTCTACCATCGAGGAGCCCTTCTCTATCCTCTCCTGCGTTGCGCGGAGCGTCGGGCGGTTGGTTCCGGCAACCGCCGCAAGGCGGCCGCGGTCGAGGTCGACCGGGGTCGCTATGATATCCGGGATTTCTCCCTCGACCGGCCTGTCCCTGCCTATCAGGGATGCGAGGTAGGCGCGTTTGGTATGCTGCTCTTTTTCTATCTGGATGCGTTTGTCAACCAGCATCGCCGACTCTACCTGCATCTTTATGATGTCCTTGAGCGAGCCTTCGCCGACGCTGTAGCGCGACTCCGTGGTTTTCTTGAACGCGTCCAGCAGTTCGAGGTTACGCCCGATTATTTCGAGCGCCTTTTTCTCGGAGTAAAGCTCGTAGAATACGGACTTGACCTCGGACCGAAGCATCAGCACGCGGTCTAAATACTCCTGTTCGAGCGCCCCGGCCTCGTGCATAGCCGCGATGGACTTCAGCCCGCGCTTGCCCGCGAACGGGAGAGCCTGGGAGAGTTCGACCTCCTTGCCGGTCATACCATCGCGGTCGAAAGCGAAGGAGTTAACCGGCAGGCTGGCAAAACCGATGCCGAGCATCGGGTCCTCAAGCGAGCCTTCCTGCGGGACGCGTTCGCGCGCGGCCTGGTATTTGGCCTTCAGGCCTGCCAGTTCCGGGCTGGCCGCGGCCGCCTCTTTCAGGAGGTCGTCGAGGACGATTGTGTTATTTTCCGCAGATGCCGTCCCCGCCAGCAAAAGCAGCAGGGACAGCAGAGCGGTTATTAATAGTCTGGTTCTCAAAAAAACCTCGTTTTTTCTATGGCCGGACAAGCCGGAGCCGTTTGCCCTTATTTGAATGGAACTTTCCTCATAAAATTTTAATATATCAGAGGACAGCCGCTCCAGTCAAATAAAGGGTTATTTTTTTCTTGTAAATCCATTAACTTGCATTAACCGGGAGCAATTATTTTTTAATATACTTTTTGGGGTCGGCCTTGAACTTCTCGAGCTCGTCCTTCGCGCAGAAGTAGTACTTCTTCCCTTTGTACTCGTAAATATTCTTCGCGCCGGATTTTGTTACCTCCATCCCGCAGACAGGGTCTTTTGCCGTTTCTTTGTTGTCCTGCGCCGGGCTTTCAAGGCTTGGGTGCTTGTGGCCGAGCCTGTGGTCGGCGAGCGCCGGGGCCGCGAAGAAGCCCGATGCAAGAAATGCTATGGATGCAACGGTAATAACAAATCTGCCGATGGTTTTCATATGGGAACCTCCATCTATCATATCGGTAGTCGATTTATGAAAATAAACCTTTATTTACGCATGGATGAGGCCGGGGCGCGGACGCACCGGTGCCCTGTCATGCGTTTCGGACGCACTACGGGAGCTAAACGGGGTTTTTCAGCAGCGGAAGGTACTGTTTAAGAGGTAAAGCGGGGGCGAGCCAGGCGGCGCCTTGTAAGAGAGAAATACATGCGCCGTTGCGGGTGCGCTAAAGCCCAGAGAGAGGCCTCCGGCCTGAATCAGCTGGAGGTCGTCCTGGCTGTTTGAGCTATTAAGCGTGGCCGGGACGCGGTCTGCGCCGCCTGTCATATTGCAGCAGGGCTTTTTTCCTTCGGTCAGCTGGACGACAGGCTTGCAATGGCTGCAACCGCCCATCGCCCCGCCCATTGCCTCAGGGGCCTCCGCCTTCGCCTTCTGCATGCAGCAGGGCATATTGCAGGGCGCGGCGCTCGCGAGCGGTGCGTTCAGGGCTATGCTGACCATTATGGTCAGGATTATGTTTAGAAACCTTCTCATATACTTGATATATACTCCGGGATTTAATTATTGTCAAGAGCAATTGTAAATAAAAGAAAGCTGACGGCCCTCTGGAACCCCAATCCGCCGCCGCTTAAAATTACAGGCGTGGTTTTCCTCCCCTTGCTTTAATCCTCCGGTTATGCTAATTTTTACCATTAAAGTTCTTTTTAACGGAGGTTTTTCGTTGGTTATAGGCTCTGAAGAGTTCATCGAAATATCTGCAAAGATTGCCGCGCTCAGAAAGGAGCGCAACGCCGTGATACTCGCGCACAACTACCAGCGGGACGAGGTGCAGGCCATCGCGGACTTTGCGGGCGACTCGCTGGAGCTGTCCCGAAAGGCCGCCGCGACTGACGCCGCCGTGATAGTCTTTGCGGGCGTGCATTTCATGGCAGAGTCCGCCTCCATCCTCGCCCCGGAGAAGACCGTGCTACTGCCCGAGGCCCTCGCGGGCTGCCCGATGGCCGACATGGTTACAGTGGAGGGCGCGCGCAAATGCCCGAGCTATTTCCCCGGCAGCACGAAAAACTTCTGCTACGAGTACCCGGAGGACTTCACAATCCGCCAGTTAAAGGCCAGATTCCCCGGCGTCCCGGTCGTGGCCTATGTGAACACCTCTGCGGCCGTGAAGGCTGAGGCCGATATCTGCTGCACCTCCGCGAATGTCGTGCAGGTGGTCAACTCTGTGGATGCGGACAGGGTTATCTGCGTGCCGGACAAAAACCTCGCGGCGTGGGCCGCAAAGCATACAGACAAGCAGATTATAAGCTGGGACGGTTTCTGCCATGTGCACGACAGGGTATCGGCGGAGGATGTGCGGGCAGCAAAAGGGGAGCACCCCGGCGCGCTTGTGCTGGCCCACCCGGAATGCCCGATGGAGGTGCTGGAGCTTGCGGACCATGTCACCTCGACCTCAGGCATGATACGCTTTTGCAAGGAGTCGTCCCACAAAGAGTTCATCATCGGGACCGAACACGGCATCATGTACCGCCTGACCCAGGACAGCCCGGACAAGGTCTTTTATCCGCTGCGCACGGACATGATATGCCCGAACATGAAGCGCACGACGCTGCGGAGTATCCTCCGCGCCCTTGAGACGATGCAGTTTAAGGTGAGTGTGCCGGAAGATGTCCGCGTACCGGCAAAAAGGGCGCTGGACAGGATGCTGGAGGTGAAGTAAAGGTTACCTGCTCTGGAACTGTTTTATTCCACCGCGACATGATTCAGGTCGAAAGTCCCGATCCGCTCGTTTCGTTCCGCGCCCTTTTCCTGTGTTTCCCCCATCCGCCGCTTCTCTTCTGCCCGTTCTTCGAAGCTCTTGCTCTCGGCCGCAGGCGCAAACAGGTCGTTGTGCGCTGGATTGGCTTCCAGTTCCTTCTTCTGGACCTTGTCCTTGACGCCGGAGATGTCGAAGAGCTTTGGCTTTACCAGCGGTTCTCCGGTTGCGGTATCTTCGGCCGGGGCAGTCCCTGCAGAAACAAACAGAAGGCCGATAACCAGGCAAAACGACAGCCCGTAAATTTTCCTGTCCATGATAGTGCGTTGCCTCCGTTTTACTCTTAAACCGTCTTTATATCCCCGACCGTCGCCCCGGTCGCCTTCATGAAGTCCGCCGGGGTGAGGGAGACCAGAAAGCCCCTTGCGCCGCCGTTGATGAACATGACGGGGAGCGCCAGCGCGGATTCGTCGATGAATACCGGCATCTGCCGCTTCGTGCCGAACGGGCTGATACCGCCCACCATGTAGCCCGTGAACCGCTCCGCATCCTTCGGCGGGCACTCCGAAACATCCGCCCCCGATATGGCGGTCAGCTTTTTCACGGATACCCTGTGGGCCGCGTCCACGACCGCAAGCACCGGCTTGCCGCCGGACAGGAACACGAGCGTCTTGTATACCTGCTCGTCTGGTACGCCGAGCGCCTCGGCCGCGTCCTTTGCGACATTGCCCGGCCCCTCGTATTTGTACGGATGGCCCTCAAAGGCCACGCCCTTGTCCTTCAGGAATCGGACGCCAGCAGTTACAGGAATTTTATCCTTCATTTTTTCTTGATTGCTTCGACGGTTGTCCTTACGCCCTTGGGGCCGTACTTGATGATGTATTCGTCAACCTGGCCTTCTGCGGTCTCGATATCCTTGAACGAGGCGGACGAGGGGTTGTAGAGCGCGTCCTGGGTCTGGATCTCGAGGGTGTAGGTATCGTCCTCGGTCCCGGTAACCTTCAGGCGGTACTCGCCGGGGATGGGGTTCATCACGGACAGCACGCCGGTCCGCTCGGGCGGTGAAGTGGGGTCGAGTTCGTCTCCGACGCCTTCCAGGTCATAGGAAGAATTGGGTATCCCGATAACATCCGGCCCGGTTGAGCGGCCCTTGGGGTCGGTCAGGAAAGGTTCCGCCGACGGCAGGTCGCTGTCTTCGGCGGGCTGGATGCGTATGTCGATCGAGCCGGTAAAAACGGCGGGCTTCGACAGAGTTATGACGCCGTGCGAAGGTGTTTCCGGCGCTTTTGCGGGGCCTTCGGCCAGCCCCGCGCAGGATGCAAAAATCAGTAAGGCGGCCGCGATGGCGGCCGCCCTGAATATTTTTTTCATGGCTGTTACCTTCGTATAATTTTTCGGCCCTTGCCGGACTGCGCGAGCGCCTGCATATAGGGCGGTATCTTCTGGCCTCCCGCAGGCGGCGCCTTCTCAAGGTAGAACTGGAGCCACATCTCTCCGTAGTTCTTCATCTTCATCTTTTCCTTGTTCGCCACGGCGGTATGGTTCGCCTTCAGCTTGTCGTCGTCCGGCAGCTTTTTCAGGCCGCGAGAAAGGATATCGAGGGCCTTGTCGCGGCTCCCGCCCTCCTTCAGGACGCAGTATGCGTAGACGCTCCAGAGGAGGCTCTCCTTCGGGCTGGCCTTGACGGCCTTCTCGAAGGTCTCCTCCATAGTCTTCATGTCCTTCTTCTTCATGTACAGGATGGCGAGCATGCCCATCGCCACCCAATGCTTGGCGAAGCCCTGCTTCAAGGACTCCATCGCCTTTTCGTCTTCGCGCATCAGGTAATATATGCAGCCTATCTGGGCGTTTATCTGAGGCTTGACGAAGAACTGCCACTTTCCAAGCTCGAAGCCGCCCTGGAGCAGCCTGATAGCCTTCTCGAACCGCTGGCTTTGGAGTTCCTTGGAGACGACGGTCATCAGCGCCTCCATCTTGTTCATTATGCGCTTCGACAGGAAGTAGTTGAGCCCGAAAAATAAGACAAGCCCCAGCACAATTCCCCAGGCCTTGTAGTCGCTTGGGAGAGAAAGCCAGAGAGCGAGAAATACCGTCAAGCTTGAAGAAAGGGAAATCGCTAAATTGTACACTTGTTCAAATCTCCTTGAATTTCGTTTGAGCCGGGCGGCAAGTTTCGCCCGAAAAATGTCTCGTCAGACCAGATACTTGTATACATTCACGCGGGCCTGGGCCGCATCGAGCGCCTTTACCACCGAGCGTGTCGTCCGGTCTGCTGCCGCCTCCGAGAGGTCCGCCTTGCCGGTGACGCCGGATGCGTCGATGAAGGCGACTCTGGGACGGAAAAGGCCCTCCGGGCCCGACCCCGGCGAGAGAGCTACAGCGAGCGAGCCGTCGGATATCAGCAGCAGCGAACCCACGGGGTAATCGCCCATGACGCCGCAAAACTTGTCTAAGAGATCCGGGTCGTAAAGCCCGCTTCGCCTCTTCATAAGCTCGATAACCCTCGCCGGAGGCATCGGCGTTATGCCGTATACTCCGGAAGAGGTGGAGTAGTCGTAGTCGTCGGCAACCCTTACAATCTTCGAGAAAAGACTCATCTCCTTCGGCTCGACAATGGCCGGGAAGCCGGTGCCGTCCATGTTCCGGTGATGCTCGTAAGCGACTATCATAGCCGAAACCGCGACTTCGTTCAAGCCCTTTAACCTAAGTATGCTCTGGACGCCGAGCCTGGGATGCCGGTTCATCAGGTTGACGGCCTCATGGTCGGACTCCAGCTTCTCGACGATGTCGTCGGGAAAGCCGTGACGGCCTATGTCGTGCAGAAGCGCGGCAAGCCCCAGCCGGGCCATCTGGTATTTTGACAGGCCGAGCCTCTTGCCCAAAAGAAGCGACAAGACGCAAACATTCGTATAATGGCGCAGCAGCACATCCTCGGGCCGCCTGATAGCGGAGAGCCTGAGAAGCGTTTCCTCGCCCTTGTATGCAGAGTCTATCATAGACTGGACCGCACGCTTGAGCTTTCTTATGTCCGCAGGCTGGCCCTTGTCGGTGGCCTCGAAAAGCTCCTTTATCCTGAGCAGGACGCGGATATAAGCGCGGGTCGCGGCCTTAACCGGGTCGATGACCTTTTCGAACCCGTCATCTGCCTTGGGAGGCCGCCATTCCTCTATTGAAAGGCCGTTGACCCCGGCCTCCGACAGCCTGCGGGCGAAGTCCATGAATACATCCTCGGCCTTCAGGTCGGCGGAGTGGAATATGCTGATGAATTTGAGGAAATCCTCGGCAGTGGAGCCGGGGACAAAATTAACCGCCCCGACCTTCCGTTTCCTGAACTCGCCCAAGAGCAGGTCGAAGTTGGACAGGTCCTCGACATTGTATTTAATCCGCTCGTCCTCGATATAGAAGTACTCGCCTATCAGGGTGAGCGAAAAGCTCCGTCTCTCCTCGAAAAAGGAGCCGATCGTGACGATTATGGTTTCAGCCGCTTTTGTCACGGCCTCGTTCTTGAGGTCGTGCATCAGGGCGACCTTGGCAAGGATTGCGAGCTGGTTTACGAATACCCGGCCAAGCGCAAGGACCTTTTTGTTGAAGGAGTCCTCAAGGGAAGTGCCCCGCCTTTGCTCCATCAGCGGCCTCCCCTGAGTTTTATCGTCCTCAGGCCTTCAACGCAGGCCCTGCGGAGCAGGTCGTTTTTGCTGCCGGTCTCGGATTCGAGCATCTCTCTCGCCTGCTCGCCCCCGGCCGCCGCAAGTCCATATGCCGCTGCAATGCGCATCTTCTCGCGTTTTCCGCTGGCGAAAAGCCCTTTCTTCCTGAATACCGCCGCCAAAGACGGGATTGCCTTCTCCCCGCCCGCCTTGCCGAGCTGTTCAGAGACGTCCCGCATCTCTTCGAGCTCCAGTTCACCGAAATTGGGTCCGATGAACACGCGTATCAGCCTTTCGAACGCCTTGTCAGGCGCAAGCTCGCCCAACAGCCTGCCCGCCAGGACCCTTACCTGCCGGTCTTCGTCTGAAACCGCGTCCGAAAGAAACTCTTCGACCCGCTTTCCCTTAAGGGTATATAAAGCAGATACTACCTCCCTGCGCACGCGCGGGTCGGGATTACGCATTGCCTGTCCGAGTGCCAGGATGGTGTCCTGGTCGGCCAGTTTGCCCATAATCATCACTATATTCCTTGCGACAAACCACATCTTGTGCGAAAGGAACGGGACGAGGAGCTTGCCTCTGCCGCCGGACTGCATCATGATTATATCGCAGAGGGCCTTACGTGCCTTCCTGTTCTCGACGGTTTCGAGCAGCGACACGGTTGTGGGGAGCGCGCGCGCGTCCAACTGGGACAGATAGCTGCCGGCCGCCTCGACGGCCTCCTGGCCGCCCTGGTCTATAAATTCTCCGACCTTTCTGACAAGCACGGGGGATGCCGCCTTCGCGAGGACCTCGTCTATCTTTGTGCGCCACTGCTCCAAATCAGGGTGGACTACAAGCTCCTGCATCTTCATAACCAGGATGGTTGCAAGCGCCATATCCCCCCTGCCCACGAATATCTCGAGCGCGCGGGTCAGGCTGGCGGTAACCAGCTCGAAGGACTCAGGGTCGCGTTCGGTGATAAGTATCTCGTAGAATATGTCGGTCAGCTCGGTCAGCAAGCTCAGGTCGTCGGGCGGGTGGAATGTGCCGCGCATTATCTCGTAGTCAACTCCTCCAGACGCGGCCCCGAGAAAGTGCATCTTGCCGCCGCCGCTTCCGGCAGACTCTTCCGTCCCGATTTCGAGGACGGCTTGGCCGATGCCCGCGTCGGCCGCGGCAGCCGATTCCGCCAACTGGTCGGCCGCTGTCCGAGCCTCGCGGCTAGCCCGCTCGCGAAGCTCGTCGAGCACGCGGATGGCCTCCGGCTCGTCCTTGAACGACAGCATCTCGTCCTCCTCGGCGGCCTCCTCGTCCGTGGACTCCTCGGCGATGGTATAGCTGATGCGCTCGAAATCCTTTTCCCAAAGAAGCGTTACAAGGTCGTCGTCGAGCTCTCTGGCCTGCTGGTCGAACTTCAGGATATCTATGAAGGCGTCGAGCTCTACGGAGTTGATGCCCCTCTGGAAGCAGAACTCGCGGACGCCGTCCTTGAAGAACATCAGCGCGAAGTTGTCTTCCTTGTCGGGGTTCTGGTAGACGACCTGGTCGAGGAAAGTAAGCTCGAAGCGCTTGACCATAAAGGAAAGCAGCTCTTCGTGCTCGAAGAAGGCGTCGAGCTTGTCCTTCAGCTCTTCGCGGAACCGTTTATAGATAGGGTTATTGGGCAGGTACAGGCGGGTGGCCTTTATCGTCTTGGTGACGACGAGCACGACATCCCGCGCAAGGGGGACAAGGAGCTTTACGCGCTCCTCTTTCTCCTGGTCCTCTCTTGACAGAAGTGTCGGGTTCAGGTCGTCCATCGGGCTCCCATTTTACTGCTTGCTATTAAGTTATCCCCGCCAAGGTTTCCTGCCTGTCTGAATCGGCTGTCCGCTTAAATAGAATATGCCGCTCCCAGTCCTTGCCCCTGTCCTTGAAGTCGCTCCTGTAATGCGCGCCGACGCTGCCTTGGCGTCCTGACGCCGCCTTCTGTATCAGCCCGCTGACAATGGCCATGTTCCGAAGCTCAAGCTCTCCACGGGTCATGAAACTGCCGTCAGCGACGGGGGCAAGCCTTTTTAAGCCCTCATCGGCCTCGGCAAGAGAGACCCCGCAGCGGATAATGCCGGTCTTCGACCACATCAGCCTGCGCAGGGATATCCTCTCCTTGCCTATATCGGTGCCGGGCATACTGGCCATCCTGCACTTTATGGGGGCCGCCGTCTTCTTGGACAGCTTGAAGGCACTGCCGTACCCGGCCGCCGCCATGCCTGCGCGCGTCCCGAATACTATGCCTTCGAGCAGCGAGTTGGAAGCAAGGCGGTTTGCGCCGTGCACCCCTGTGCAGGCGACCTCGCCCGCCGCAAAGAGGCCGGGCAGATCTGTCGCTCCGTCGCTGCCGGTCTTTACCCCGCCCATCATGTAGTGCGCGGCGGGAGATACCGGTATCAGGTCTTCCGTTATGTCCAGGTCATAGCTCAGGCAGGTCGAGTATATCCTCGGGAACCGCTTGCTCACGAACTCCCGGCCCAAGTGCCGCATATCGAGGAAGACATGGTCGGTGCCGGTCTTTACCATCTCCGAGACTATGGAGCGGCTGACGATATCCCTCGGGGCAAGCTCGGCCATCGGGTTGTACCCCGGCATGAACCGCTCGCCCAGAGCGTTTATCAGAAGACCGCCTTCCCCGCGCATCGCCTCGGACAGCAGGAACTGCGGCGCAAGCGGGACAAACAGCGAGGTCGGGTGGAACTGGACGAACTCCATGTCCACCATCGAGGCCCCGGCCCGCCACGCGATTGCCATGCCGTCGCCTGTGGCGACAGCCGGGTTTGTCGTGCGCTGGAAAACCTGCCCCAGGCCTCCGGTCGCAAGCACGACCGCGCGGGCGTATATCGCCGTGAGGGTCTTCTCCCGCTCGTTTAACACAAGCGCCCCCACTACCCGCCCGTCCCGCACTATCAGGTCCACCGTCACCGAGAACTCGGACTTTGAAATGCCCTTCGTCGCCTTGACCTTTGCGACAAGCGCCCGCTCAATCTCCTTGC
>DASXVI010000340.1:0-4987 GCA_036504315.1 Nitrospirota bacterium | reverse complement strand
AAGGTAAAGGAAGAGGAGCGGAAAAAGAAGCAGGCCGGCGGGAACAAGAAAGGCGGCCGGCAGGGCGGCCAGGGCCAGTCCGGGGGCAGCAGGAAGCCGTCAGGGGCCAACGACCCCGGCAGCCAGCCGAACGCGGGCGGACAGGGCTCAGGCGCGCCCGGTATGTCGAACGAGGAAGTCCAGGCAATGCTCGACCGGCAGCAGCGGGAAGAGAAAGACCTGCGAAACTATTTCAAGCCGGGCAAGAAGGAGGACCCCTTGAGCGAGCGGGAGCGGCAGATTGAGCAGATACTCAGGAGCGCGGGGCTCGCTCCCCAGCGTCCAAACCGGCCGGACCAGCCGCAGGTGGAGAAGGACTGGTAAAGTTTTCTTGACTATAAAACGACTTTTGATTACAATGGTTCATCCCGGCTGACGATTTTGAGAAACAGTGTTAAAGTAAGGGTTTTTTGGCCGTTAGGCCGCACAGGAGGAAGAATGTTCAATATAGGGATGCCAGAGCTGATTGTGATTTTTATAGTGGCCCTTCTGGTATTTGGACCCAAGAGGCTCCCGGAAATAGGCAAATCGCTCGGCCGCGCCATGCACCAGTTCAAGCAGGCGACCAACGAGTTCAAGAGCAACCTCGAAGAAGAAGTCGGGACTACCGAGATAAAGGAACAGCTCCTGAAGCAGCAGAAGGAGATACAGGACAAGTTGGCAGCCATAGGTACGGAAGCCGTGGCAGCCGCAACAGCCGCTGTCGCCGTTCCGGCCGAAGCCGCCAAGACCTTAGAGACCGAGGCCGAATACGCCGCCAAGGCCCACGAGAACGCAGAACACAAAGAAACCAAGAGCGAGACGACGGGAAGCCATGCCGGTTAATCACGAAGAACGCCTGCCCATACTTGTACACTTGGACGAGCTGCGTAAAAGGCTCCTGTACTCCATCATAGCGCTCTTTGTCGCATTTCTGGTGGCGTTCCAGTATTCGGAGATACTGCTTAATTTCCTCCAGTTGCCGTTGACCTTCTCGTTCAATATCGTTCGCCAGTCTCCTTATATACAGATACTGACCTTGCCGAGCCCGACAAAGCTGATATTCACGGCCCCGGCCGAGGCCTTCTGGATGTACATGAAGATAGGCTTCATAGGTTCCGTGTTTCTCTCACTGCCGTTCATCATCGCCCAGATATGGCTGTTCATAGCCCCAGGCCTGAAGCCGAAGGAGCGGAAATACGCCCTGCCCTTTATAATAGGGGCGACCGTGATGTTCTGTCTTGGTGCGCTTTTCTGCCAGTTTGTGATACTCCCGTTTGCGCTCAGGTTTCTGCTCACATACCAGACGGCGACGCTCACCCCGCTTATATCCATCGGCAAATACGTCGATTTTGTAACGAGCTTCATGCTTGCGTTCGGGCTGATTTTCGAGTTGCCTCTGGTTATCACCATACTTTCGAGGATAGGCCTGGTAACGCCGCAGTTCTTGAGCAGGCACAGGAAATGGGCGATACTGATAGCCTTCATCGTGGCTGCAATCCTCACGCCTACGCCGGATATGTTCAACCAGTGCCTGATGGCAGTGCCTATATTATTCCTTTACGAAGTCGGCATCATTATGGCCCGCATCTTCGGACGGAAAAAGATGGTCGAGGCCTCTGCGGCCGAGGAAGCTTAAATTCTACCGGGCGCGCCTTTTATTGCGCGCCTTTTTTTATCCCTCACCCTCATAGTACCAGGAAAGAAAACATGAGAATTCTGACCGCGCTGACCGCCTGTGCGGCGATAGTGGCCTGCCTTTCCACTTCCGCCTATGCTGTTGACCCTCAGCTCATCGACATCCTGCGTGACAAGGGAATACTGGACGACTCCTCGTACACCAGCCTGAAGGGCTGCACGCCTGCCCCCTCGCAGAGCGGGGGCGTCCCGGAGCCTCCACAGGCCCAGACCCCTCCGGTTGTCGCCAAGCCGCAATCCTCGCCCGCCCAGAAAACCATCATGGACTACCTTTACACAAAAGGCGTGATAAACGAGGCGGACATGGTGAGGGTGGGCCAGTTGGGCGGAGGTATGGCGGAGCAGTGCAAGGGCTCGCTTTTCGACAGCCAGCTCACATCGCTTGAGAATGGGTTTGCAAGGCTTTCCGGCGATACCGTCAAGCTCAAGATAAGCTCTCTGTTCCAGGTCGGATGGATGAACGACGACGGCCCGAAGTCGTCCACTTATCTGCCGGGCCTGCCGTCCGCCATCGCAGATGCCCGCAACAACTTCTTTGTCAGGTACGCAAGGCTCTATTTTAACGGCACGGTCGCGGACAAGTCCGGCTTCCGCATAATGTTCGACGGCGCGCCGACCTCCAACCTCATGAGGGAGTTCTTCGTATGGTACGACCTGAACCCGGCCGCAAGGCTGACCGCAGGCCGCTACCTGACCCAGTTCGGCGACGAGCTTTGGAGAAACCCGTTCGACGATGTCCCGACGGCAAACTACTCCCTGCTTACGAGCTTTATCCATGCCCAGACCGCCCGCACGAACGGCCTGATGCTCTCCGGCAAGTATACGGCCAAGCTTCCCGCCGGGCCGCTTGTCGCGGGATACGCCGTGACCGTGGCCAACGGCGTCGAGACTGCCGTGCCTTGGCTCGACACCAACCGGGGCAAGGATGTCATAGCGAGGGCGTGGGTCAGCCCGATGGTGCCGGGCTTCTCGTTCGGCGGCTCGACGCAGTGGGGCTCTACCAAGGCCGGCGGAGACACCAAGAGGCATGACCGCTGGGCGGCCGAGATGGATTACAAGCCCACCGCTGGCGTGATGTGCGGCACCTTCGTAAGGTTCGAGTATATGTGGCAGAGGAGGTTCTTTACCACGGCCTTTGCAAACCCGTTCGTCAACGGCGGCCCGACTACTGCCGTAGGATACAACCGCTATGTCAAGTCCTCAGGCTGGTACCTGACCACAGCTTATACTTTCAGGGGCATGACGGGGAACATGGGCTGGCTCAACGGCTTCGAGCCGGTCGCCCGTTACGAGCAGCTGAGGGAAGACGAGACGAGGAAGGGTACAAGCCGTGCCCGTACGACCATCGGCATGAACTACTGGATCAACAAGTACGCGAAACTGCTCCTCCAGTACGAAATGATAAAGGCCCAGTCGGCCCTGTCGGACAAGTCGCTCGAAAACTTCGACAACTTCGACCACAATGTGCTTCGTGCCGACGTACAGTTACTCTTTTAAAAAAGGCGGCGGGAAAGCGGCATGGACACAATCCTGCAAGGCGTTTCGCGGGCGTTCGGGCTGCTCGCCTCATTTGACCGCGAGCTCTACTCCATAATCTTTTTGTCTCTTAAGGTATCAGGGCTGGCCGTGATAATTGCGGCCAGCCTCGGGATACCCCTTGGCGCACTCTGCGCACTCCGAAGGTTCCCCGGCAGAGGGGTTGCCATCACCCTGCTTAATACCCTTATGGGCCTGCCGCCTGTCGTGGCCGGCCTTCTCGTATACCTCTTCCTCTCCCGCAGCGGCCCGCTCGGTTTCCTGGGCCTCCTCTTCAGCCCGTCGGCGATGGTCATAGCGCAGGTGGTTATAGCCCTGCCGATAGTCTCGGCGCTCACATGGTCGGCAGTCGCGTCCGTGGGCACGGAGGTGCGCGAGACCGCCATTGTCCTTGGCGCTGGCCGGATGGCCGTGGACTGGGCGGTGCTTAAAGAGGCCCGGGTATCGGTGCTGGCGGCGGTTATCGCCGGCTTCGGCCGCGCGACCGCGGAGGTGGGCGCGGTCCTGATGGTCGGAGGCAACATAGGGGGCTATACGAGGGTGATGACGACGACCATAGCTATGGAGACCTCGAAGGGCTCTTTCGAGTTGGCGATAGCGCTCGGAGTCGTGCTCCTGAGCTTGGCGTTTATTATAAATTTCGCACTCCGGGCGGTACAGGGCCGGGGGAGCATGGCATGAGCATAGGGGCCAGGCTGTCCGGCGTTTCAAAGAGGTTCGGCGCGCGGGAGGCCCTCGCGGGGATATCCTGCGAGATGCCGCCGGGGGTGTTTTCGGTCATAATAGGGCCGAACGGCAGCGGCAAGACGACGCTGATGCGGCTTATGGCAAGGCTCGACGCCCCGACGGCGGGCGCCGTCGAACATTATGACGGAAGCGGGGTTATAACCCCCGGCCTTGGCCTGATGCGAAGGATGACGCTTATCCCCCAGCGGGCGGTCATGTTCACTACCACCGTGGAAAAGAATGTGGCATACGGCCTGAAGGCGAGAGGGATTAAGGGCGGCGAGCTTGAGGCGCGGGTTTCAGAGGCGTTGGCCCTTACGGGGCTTGAAGGGCTTGCGCATGAACAGGCGAAGAAAATATCCGGCGGCGAGGCACAGAGGGCGGCCATAGCGAGGGCCTACGCCATCAGGCCGGAGTTGCTGCTGCTGGACGAGCCGACCGCAAACCTCGACCCGGAGGGCGGAAAGCTGATGGAGCGGGTCATTGCAAAGATGCGGGAAGAGTTCGGCACAACCATCGTAATGGTGACCCATAACCTGTTCCTGGCCCGGCGCATCGGCGAGCTTGCCTTCGTTATGGACTCGGGCAGGGTAGTGGAGCACGGTCTGGCGGCAGAGGTGTTCGGCCGCCCCCGCCAGGAGTTTACCCGCAGGTTCGTTTCAGGCGACATAATATATTAACCTTGACTTGCCTGCCCGGCAGGATCTATCCTTGTTCCAATGGGGAGTTTTAGAAAATGCCCTTTGCTGAAAGAGTTATAGCGCTTGCCGGGGCGGCTGTGCTGATGAACCTGCCGCTAGGCTGGCTTCGCGCCGCCTGCGTAAAGTTTTCGTTCAAATGGTTTTTGTATATCCACCTGTCCATCCCGTTCCTGATACTTTTCAGGCTATGGCTTGGGATATCCTACTGGTGGATACCGGTCTCTCTCGGATGCGCGGTGGCGGGACAGGTTGCGGGCGCCCGTTTGAGGAATTTTAAAAGGGCATAATATGGCCGAAGACTTTTTAAA
>DASXVI010000339.1:0-2720 GCA_036504315.1 Nitrospirota bacterium | reverse complement strand
GCGGCCGTCGCTGCCCAGGATTACCTCATGAAGCGCGAACGCGTTCAGCATCTTCTCAAACAGCATCCGGTACCGTTCCTGGCTCTCCCGGAGCTTTTTTTCGGCATCGGCCTTTGAGCGCTCGGATTGGTATGTCCTGACTGCCTGCTCGATTGAATTTGCAATCCTGTCATAATGGGCGAAACCCACTTCTTTTGTGAAATAATCGTGCGCCCCCGCCTTGAAAGCCTCCCGTGCGATGTCCTCGTTGCCTTGCCCGGTAAGAAACAAAAACGGCAGATCGTCGCCCCGGCTGCGTAGTTCGATGAGAATACGCATCCCGTCCATTTCGGGCATCTGGTAATCTGAGAGCACGCACTGGAAGTCGTGCGGGTTCAGCAGGAGTCGGAGGGATTCGAGGGAGCTTGTTACAGAAACTACTTTTATGCCGCTCTGACCACTTTCCAGGGATTTCTTTACAAGTACGCCCATTGTCTCGTCGTCGTCAATATGCAGGACATTTATCATCATAAATTTCTCCAGCGGATTGCTCGTCAAAGGTGTAAGCTGATGCTGCATTAATTACAATTAATTTTACATTATAATTTTAATAAATGGTAGAGAAATCAATAAATAATATCATTAAAAATCTTTAACATAAAAGGCCGGCGGTTTCCCGCCAGCCAGATTTTGAAGTATTCTAAATGGATTATCATTTTCCCAGCAGGGTCGAAAAGGTGTTGTGGTGGTCCTCTTCCTCCATGAGTATGTCCTCGAACAGCTTTTTTGTTACTATGTCGCCCTCGTCGAGGGCCATCGCAACAATCCTTTTATATAGCTTAATAGTATCCTCTTCGTTCTGCCGGTCTATATTCAGCATCTCTTCCAGCGTTTCACCTACCTTTATCGGTGATGGTTTGGTAGTGAGCGTTCCGCCCAGGTAGTCCAGCCGGTCGGCGATTTCCTCTGCGTGTTTCATCTCGGCGATACCAATCTTTTTCAGGACGCCGCCGACGGATTCCGAATTGATGCCCTTGACAGTGACATGCTGCCATAGATATTGGATGCTCACCTGTAGCTCGTTAGCGATTGCTTCGTTCAGTTTTTCGAGAAGGTCCTTGCTCGCCATAGGCCATCCTCCTTGCATGGAAAGGGTGGAAAAATGCCGGACATAATTTAATTTATCACTCACGGGGCGGTTAGTCCAATCGGGGGTTTTTGAATATTTCAATTTACAAGAAGCGAACCTCTAAGGTATACTTAACCATATGCTTTATTAAGTTCCGAGTAATCCGCACCACCCTTGGTTTAAGAACGCTTCCTAAATAATAAAATATGGGGGAGAGAATTATGCTTTTGCGGGAAAGGATCGAGAAGGCGGGTAATTTCTGTTTCAAGTTCAGGAGTTACCAGTTTGCGCTTAATTTTGTGGCCCTGTTCCTCGAGCGCGACCACATAAGCAGGATAAAAGGGGGACACTTCTACGACACGCTGTGCGTATTGGTGGTGCTGGCCGGGCTGCTCATCCGGGCGGTTACCGTCGGTTTTGTCCACGACAAGACCTCCGGGCGGAACACTAAGTCCCAGAAGGCCTATGAGCTGAACACCACCGGCATGTATTCCTTAGTCCGCAACCCGCTGTACGTTGCCAACTTCCTCGTGCTTTTGGGCATATTTATGTTATCGCAGAGCTTGACGGTCATAATCGCAAACGCCGTTGTGTTCGCATTTATATACGTGCCTATAATCATAGTCGAGGAGAACTTTCTGACCGGGCAGTTCGGTGCGGCATACCTTCAGTACGCGGCTACGGTCAACTGCTTTGTCCCAAAACTCAAGGGGTATATAAAGCCCGCGAGGAAATTCAGCCTGCTGATGGTGCTGAGGAGGGAACATGATACTTGGATGACGGCTGTGGTGGGGTTGGCAGGCTTAAAGCTTCTCATCTCTTTCTACCTTGAGGGATATGTCCCTGGAATGGCATGGCTGGCTGGGTCCTGTGTCGTCCTGTTCGGCTGGCTCTTACTCAAGCTGTTGAAGAAAACGGGCCGCCTGACGGAGACCGCCCAGATAAGGCCGGAGGGCATTTCATAAAATATTTTAACAAAACAGATGTAATCCTTTCCCGGATAAAGGCGGTCTAAGTATACATAAGGGCTGTGTAAAGTAAGACCGCTCGGATGCGGTCGGCAAAGCCCGGTTGGACTCGGATTTCTATGTAGGGAAGGATGGTAATGGTATGAAAAAGGTATTTGCTGCAATCCTGATGAGCATGCTGGTCGCAACTTACGCGTTTGCAGCCGAGAAGACTGCTACGGCCCCCGCGCCGACGGCCCCGACTACTAAAGTAGAGGCCCCGAAGACGGAAAAGGCTGCTCCGGTCAAGAAGGCCAAGCACCACAAGAAACACGCGAAGAAGGCCGCCAAGAAGACCGAGAAGGCTGCCGAGCCGGCTGGCACGGCGAAATAAACTGGGGCATGGAGAGCCCGATAGAGGAATCAGTCCATCATATAAGGGTCAGGCTAAAAGCCTGGCCCTTTTTGTTATTGGAATTAAAGGTCTCTTTTTCCGGGCAGGGAGAAGAAGAACTTGCTGCCGCTATCCTTTTCGGACTCAACCCATATCCTGCCGCCCATGCCGGTCAGCATCTTCCGTACCATCGGCAGGCCGAGGCCCTCGCCCTGGGTGGACGACTGGTCTTCCCGGAAAAATATTTCGAAGATTTTGTCTGTGAGGCCTC
>DASXVI010000338.1:0-11975 GCA_036504315.1 Nitrospirota bacterium | reverse complement strand
GACATACCGGTGCTCGCGATGCACTTCGCGGAGAAGTACGCCACCGAGCTTGGCAAGAGCATAAAGCATATAACCGAGGACACGGCCGCGCTTATGCTGGCCTACCGATGGCCGGGCAACATCCGCGAGCTTAGGAACATAATGGAGCGGGCGGTCCTGCTCGCCGACGGCAGCATCATCCGGCCGGAACACCTCCCCGAGGGCTTCAGAAAGAACGCCCCGCAAACGACATCCGCACATACGGCGGCCGCCGTCCCGGAATCCGCCTTGTCCATCGAGGATTACACGAAGCAGACTATAATCCGCTGCCAGGACAGTCTCGGAGAACAGCAGATAGCGGACCTGCTCGGCATAACGAGGAAGTCCCTCTGGGAAAAAAGGAAACGCTGGGGCATCCGAAGGCCGGGAGATACCAACGAGGATGACTAACCGGACGGCCTCCAGCGGTCCGGATGCTACAATAAGTAACGATATCGAGAACACCCGATAATTCCGAGGTTACTTTTAGTAACCCATGACTAAACCCATAAAAACCAACGGTTTCTCATTAACCGTCCCCGATTGCCCGTTACAATAGGTAACATGCTCGACTCCCCGCCTTACGGCTTGCCAACACAGGCCATGCAACCGTTCCCAAAATCTTGCCACTTCTAAGCCTTATAATGCAAAGGGTTAAACATTTTAATCAAACGCGGTTTTGAAAGTGGCACCATTGTTGCTATTTAACCAGTTATCAAGGAGAGCGGCCCATGCCAGAACTGACAACAATCCAAGAAGAAGTCCGGCAATTCCTGAAGAAGGTGCCGCCGTTCCAGTTCCTGGACGACAAGGCGCTGACCTTCGTCTCGACCACCGTGTCGATGGAATACTACCCGAAGGGAACGGTCATCCTGAGCCAGGGCGGAAGCCCTAGCCGGTTCCTCAATGTGATAAAGAAGGGCGGCGTCAAGGTGTTCTTCTCGTCCGACGACGGCGGGGAGATAGGCATCGACTACCGCGGAGAGGGAGACAGCTTCGGCTTCATATCGCTTATAGGCGAGGACAACTCCCGGACGAATGTCGTCGCGATAGACGACACCATATGCTACCAGGTCGAGCGGGAGACCATCCTTAAGATGTTAGAGACCAACCCGTCGTTCACCGAATACTTCCTCAAGTCGTTCCTGCTCAAGTCGATAGACAAGACCTACCAGGAGATGCACAAGAGGAGCATGCTGTACGGCAGCGGCGACAAGATGCTGTTTACCACCCCGGTCGGCGAGATCGCCACGAAGAAGGTTATAACCGAGAGCCAGGAGGTAACGGTCCAGGAGGCGGCGCGGGTGATGACCGAGAAGAACATCAGCTCGCTCATCCTGACCGACGCAGACGGGATGCCCGTCGGCATCGTCACCGACAAGGACCTCCGCTCGAAGGTCGTCGTCAAGGGCCGCGACATCAACGACGGCGTCAAGGACATAATGTCCCGCTCGCTCGTAAAGGTGGACGCCCGCGACTACTGCTTCGAGGCCCTGCTAAAGATGATGCGCTACGGCATCCACCACCTGCTGGTAATCGAGGGCGGCAACCTCAAGGGCGTCGTGACCAACCACGAGTTCATGCTGATGCAGGGCATATCGCCGGTCTCGATAGTCCGCGACATAGAGAGCCGCCACACGATAGAGGACCTCGCCCTTGCCGCGGCGCGGGTAAACCGCATAATCGCCCTGCTCCTGAAAGAGGGCGCGCGCGCCAGCAACATAACGAGGATCCTCTCGGAGATAAACGACCGGCTGGTCCGCCAGGTGCTGGAAATAGTAGGCCGCAGGCACGGGAAGGCCCCGGTGCCGTTCTGCTGGATCGCATGCGGCAGCGAAGGGCGCAAGGAACAGACCTTCAAGACCGACCAGGACAACGCCCTCATATATGCCGACCCGCGCACGAAGGAAGAGGACGAGGCTGCGAGGGAATACTTCGCCCGGTACACGGCCGATGTCCGCGACGCGCTTATCAAGGTGGGCTTCCCGCTCTGCCCGGCAAACTACATGGCGAGCAACCCGGCGTGGTGCCAGCCGCTCAAGACATGGCGCGAGTATTTCCAGAAGTGGGTATACAATCCGACGCCGCAGGCGGTGCTCTCGTCGCTGGTGTTCTTCGATTTCAGGCCCATCTACGGCGAGAGCGCCCTTGCGGAATCCCTGCGCGACTCCCTGATATCGATGATAAAGGACCACCCCGTGTTCCTGGGCTTCATGGCCAACAACATAATCAAGAACCGCCCGCCTATCGGGTTCTTCAAGGCCTTCGTGGTCGAGAAGTCCGGCGAGCACAAGGACCAGCTCAACCTGAAGGTGAAGGGCATCGCCCCTCTGGTGGACATAGTGAGGCTGTTCGCGCTCGAGAAGGGTATACGCGAGACGAGCACGCTTGAGCGGATTTCGGCCCTGAAAGACCGTCATACCATCATCGAGGACGAGGCCGAAGAGCTTGAGCACGCCCTGGAGTTCATCATGCTGCTGCGCATCCACAACCAGCTCGAACAGATAGAGTCGGACAGGACGCCGGACAACTTCATCAACCCCAACAAGCTCTCGGGGCTTGAGAAGCGGACCATCAAGGACTCGTTCCAGCTCGTGTCCCGCATGCAGGACCTGATTATCGAACGGTACAAACCGATGATTTGGTAACGATACCATCCGGCCACACATGGTGAAACAATATGCTGGGATTTCTAAAGTTCGGCAAGGGCGCCCAGGGCGCCAACCTTAATATGCCCCTGAAAGATGCGAGGTTCGTGGTCCTCGACACGGAGCTTACCGGCCTGGACGAGAAGCGCGACTCGATAGTTTCCATCGGCGCAATCCGGATAACAAACGGCAGGATCGACTTAGGCGAGACTTTCTACAAGATGGCCAAGCCGGGAAGTGAGCTCACCCGGGACTCGGTCGTCATCCACGGCATCACACCGTCGGACGTCTCCGGGCAGCCTGCCCTCGAAGAGGTGCTGATGGAATTTTTCAGGTTCTGCGGGGGAGACACGCTGGTCGGCCACTGCCTCTCAATCGACCTCGCATTCCTGAACAGGCATTACAAGAAGGCGCTCGGCTCACCGCTGGCGAACCCGGCGGTTGACAGCTACATGGTACACGAATGGCTGGCCGGACGCGTTCCCGCCTACCAGGAGTCGATGGGCCCCTGCAAGAAGCCGGACCTGTACGAGCTGGCAGGCCGCCTGGGCGTCCTGACAAGGGGCGCGCACAACGCCGAAATGGACGCATTCGTGACCGCACAGCTTTTTCAGAGGTACATCCCCATCCTGGCCGAGGCTGGGGTTACTACGGTCGGCGAGCTGGTGAGGCTTGCAGACCCGTTCAAAGGCGGCGACCGCTTCCGGACGGCGTCCCAGATGCAATTGTGATAACTGTTATATCGGGGAGGTGGAAAAGTGAACATCAGGTATTCAAAAGAGGATATCTTGAACGACCCGGACTTCCTGGAGCTGTCCTCCAAGAGGAACACCATGTCGTTGGTCCTGACGGTTATCGAACTGGCAGTCTATTACGGGTTCATATTCCTCATAGCATTCGGCAGGGACTTCCTCGCAAAGGACATCATACCGAATGTGACCGTAGGGATAGTAATAGGCCTCGGGGTTATCGTCCTGTCGTGGGTGCTCACGGGCATATATGTGCGCTGGGCGAACAACAAGTACGACGCCCTTGTTGACAAAATCAAAGACAAGATAGGGGGCTGACAATGGTGCAGACAACAGTTCAGACAACAATAGGCACTGCCAACCCTATAGCAATATTCTTCTTCCTGCTCTTCGTCGCCGCTACCCTGGTAATTACTTACTGGGCCGCCAAGAGGACCAGGACAACGAAAGAGTTCTATGCCGCGGGCCGCAGCATCTCCGGCTTCCAGAACGGCCTCGCGCTCGCGGGCGACTACATGTCGGCGGCCAGCTTCCTTGGCATCGCCGGGCTTGTGTCCACCAAGGGCTACGACGGCCTTATTTACTCGATAGGCTTCCTCGTCGGCTGGCCGATAGTCATGTTCCTTATTGCCGAACCGCTCCGCAACCTCGGCAAGTACACCTTCGCCGACGTCGTGGCGTTCAGGCTGAACCAGAGGCCGATACGGTCTGCGGCTGCCATAGGCTCGCTCGTCACCGTGCTGCTGTACCTCATTGCGCAGATGGTCGGCGCGGGCACGCTCGTAAAGCTGATGTTCGGCCTGTCATATGAGGTCGCAATCATCGTCGTCGGCGCGCTCATGATAATGTACGTCCTCTTCGGCGGGATGCTTGCGACTACCTGGGTACAGATAATCAAGGCCGTGCTCCTGCTCGCCGGCGCAACCGTCCTCGTCTTTCTGACGCTGGGCCAGTTCGGGTTCTCGTACCCTGCTCTGTTCGCGAAGGCAAGCGAGGTATTCGCAGCCTCTACAGGTTCCGCAGGCCACAAGTTCCTCGAACCGGGCGGACTTGTCACCAGCCCGCTTGACGCCATATCCCTCGGCGTCGCGCTTATGTTCGGCACCGCAGGCCTGCCGCACATCCTGATGAGGTTCTATACCGTCCCGAACGCAAAGGAAGCGCGCAAGTCCGTCTTCGTGGCGACCGGCTTTATCGGCTACTTCTACATACTCACCTTCACCATCGGCTTCGGCGCGGCGGCCCTCGTCGGTATCGACGCCATCCAGGCAATCGACAAGGGCGGCAACATGGCGGCCCCGATGCTGGCGGAAGTACTCGGAGGCAACGCATTCCTCGGCTTCCTCGCGGCGGTCGCTTTCGCGACCATCCTCGCGGTTGTGGCGGGCCTGACGCTCGCGGGCGCATCCGCGCTGTCGCATGACCTCTATGTCGGCGTCATCAGGAAGGGCCAGTCGGCCGAGAAGGAAGAAGTCAAGGTGGCCAAGGCCGCCACAATATGCCTGGGCGTCGCCGCCATACTGCTCGGCATCCTGTTCAAAGGCCAGAACGTCGCATTCATGGTCGGACTCGCATTCGCGGTGGCGGCATCCGCCAACTTCCCGGCACTGCTGATGTCAATCATGTGGAAGCGGTTCACGACCGCGGGCGCGGTGGCGAGCATATTTACGGGCCTGGTCCTGGCCGTTACGCTGATCACGATATCGCCGACCGTTTGGGTGGACGTCGTCCATGCCAAGGAGAAGGCGGCCGTGGAAAAGCAGATTGCCAGCATCCAGAAGGTGTCCAAGGCAAAGGTCGGGGAACTCAAGGTTAAGGCCGCCGCAGGCGACGCTTCCGCCGCTGCCGCCATAGCCGAAGAGAAAACAGCGTTTGAAAATAGCAAAAAAGAATTGACAGCGCAGATACCGCCTGCTATATTCCCTCTTAAAAACCCCGGTCTTATATCCATGGCCGGAGCGTTCCTGATGGGTATCATCGTCTCGCTTATGAAGAGGGAGGAGAGCGCCGAGGAAAAATTCGAGGACGAGAAGCTCAGGACATATGTGGGTATCGGAGCGGAATAGGAATTAAAGCACGACTTTTCAACTATCTTTGAGAGAGGCGGGCCTGATAAGCCCGAGAAAGAAGAGGAAAGTAAATGCGCTTTTTTGTCGTATTATTTATGGCGGTTGCCTTGCTTGCGGCCGGAATCGCACCGGCTTTGGCGGAGGACACGGCCAGTATTTCGCTTATCGAAGTCCTGAAGGCCAAGGGCATCCTCGACGAAGCATCCTACAACGAGATTAAGAATGCCGGGAGCCCGCAGGCTGCGGACCAGAAGCTCCTGGACATACTTCATGCCAAAGGCGTAATCGACGACACGAACTACCAGAAGCTGTCCGACCAGGCCAAGGCCGCCCCGGTTCCGCCGGCTCCGGTCCCGGCCCCGGCCCCGGTTGCATCCGGTTCCGGCGACAGGCCTATGGACAAGGCCCTGTCCTCGCTTGAAGAGGGTTTCGCAAGGCTTTCCGGCGATACCGTCAAGATGAAGATCGGTACCTGGTTCCAGTTCGGCTACACGAACGACGACACCCGGCTGGCGGGCGGCGCGCAGGTCCCGTTCCAGGGCGCCAGCACCCCGTCCAACGCCAGCAACACTTTTTATCCGCGCTTCATGAGGATTTACTTCAACAGCACCCTGACCGACAAAATGGGCTTCAGGATAATGCTGGACGGTACCTCCTCGACCTCCGCGCTACGCGACGCATTCGTGTGGTTCGACTATATCCCGAAGACGAGGGTAACAGTCGGCCAGTTCGTCACGCCGTTCGGCGACGACACCTGGCATGCTCCGTTTGAGCTTCCGCTTATCAACTACACGATGTCCTCGACTCTCATGCAGTGGACGAACTTCCGCGACATGGGCGTGATGGCGGCGTACAAGAATTCAGGCAAGCTCGGCAACGGGCTGCCGATAGGCGGCGGCGTCAGCATGGCGCTTGTCAACGGCACCGGCGTGAACGCCGCGGACAACAACAGCCGCAAGGACTTCCTGGGCAGGGTGTACATCAACCCGCTCGTCCCCGGCCTCACGGTCGGCGGCTCCTGGTATCTGGGCAAGACAAGGCCAAACCAGGTGGTCGGCGACAAGAACAACGACCGCTTCGGAGTCGACTTCGACTATGCCCCGGCCTATGCCAAGGGCCTCCAGCTCAGGGGCGAATACCTCAGGGCGAGGAAATACTACAATACGCCCACCGGCAACCCAACGGCCGTTAACCGCATAGTCCAGTCGGAAGGCTGGTATGTGTCCGGCGCGTACAGGCTCAACAACCTCGGACTGCCTGCGTACCTCGGCAACATCGAGCCGGCCGCCCGCTACGAGTATCTCGACGAGGACCTGTCCACCCGGACCGCCGTTTCCCGTCAGAGCAGCCGCACAAACACCACCATCGGCGTGAACTACTGGCTCAACAAGTACTCCAGGCTGATGTTCAACTATGAGATGGTCAGCGCGCAGAGGGGCCTCCAGAGGACCAACCTGTTGACCTCCGACTCGGTCGGCCACAAGGTATTCACGACCAACATGCAGATCTGGTTCTAAAACTTACAGGCTTTAACCCCGGGACGGCCTCCCAAAGAGGCCGTCCCTGTTTGTTTGTCATGGCAAGGCTTTATATTAAAGGGAGGTACTGAATGTCTGAGAAGGGGATTGAAGTGCATCTGGATGAACACAGGGTATTCCCCCCGAGGGAAAAGTTCTCCAAGAATGCCCACATAAAGAGCTTGGACGAGTATGAGAGGCTCTACAAGTGGTCCGTCGAGGACCCGGAGGACTTCTGGGCCGAGATGGCCGAGCAGCGCCTTACCTGGTTCAAGAAGTGGGACAAGGTCCTTGATTATGACTTCAACGTTCCTTTTGCCAAATGGTTCGAGGGCGGCAAGCTCAACGTCTCCTACAACTGCCTCGACAGGTTCGTATCCAGCCCGACTCACAGGAACAAGGCCGCCATCATCTGGGAGGCCGACGACGGTTCATACAAGACCTTCACCTACCAGCAGCTCTCGCGCGAGGTAAACAGGTTTGCCAATGTCCTCAAGAAGAAGGGCATCAAAAAGGGCGACAGGGTAACGATTTATCTGCCGATGATTCCTGAACTCGCCATCTCGATGCTCGCATGCACGAGGATCGGCGCGATACACACCATCATCTTCAGCGGCTTCTCCTCGAGCGCGCTGAGGGACAGGATCCAGGACTGCGGGTCTTCCGTCCTCATAACCGCCAACGAGGGCATCCG
This sequence comes from Nitrospirota bacterium, assembly GCA_036504315.1. GTDB lineage: Bacteria > Nitrospirota > JACRHJ01 > JACRHJ01 > JACRHJ01 > DASXVI01. Next base: position 4,280 of record DASXVI010000338.1, on the reverse strand, counting down.
GGGAGGCAGGCATGTCCCGTTGAAGGTAAACGCGGACGAGGCGTTGAACGAGTGCCCGACCGTCAACAGCGTAATCGTGGTAAACAGGAGCGGAAGGGACGGCATCGACATGGAGCCGGGCCGCGACACCTGGTGGGAGAGCGAGATGAAGTCTTCCGACATATCCAACCACTGCGAGCCCGAGTGGATGGACGCCGAGGACCCGCTCTTCATCCTCTACACCTCCGGCTCGACCGGCAAGCCCAAGGGCGTGCTGCACACGACCGGCGGCTACCTGCTCCACGCGAGCCTTACCTTCCGCTGGGCCTTTGACTACAAGGAAGAGGACATACATTTCTGCACGGCCGACATCGGCTGGGTCACCGGACACAGCTACATAGTGTACGGCCCGCTTTCCAACGGCGCGACCAGCCTGATGTTCGAGGGCGTGCCGTCCTACCCGAACCCCGGCAGGTTCTGGGAGATATGCGAGAAGTTCGGCGTCAACATCTTCTACACGGCCCCGACCGCGGTCAGGGCGCTGATGAAGGAAGGCGAGAAGTGGGTAGCCGAGCACGACCTTTCCTCGCTGAAGGTCCTCGCCACGGTCGGCGAGCCGATCAACCCCGAGGCATGGATGTGGTACTACAAAAACGTCGGCAACAAGAAGCTGCCGATAGTAGATACCTGGTGGCAGACCGAGACCGGCGGCCACATGATAACCCCGCTCCCGGGAGCGATGAAGCTGAAGCCGGGTTCGGCCAACAAGCCGTTCCCAGGCATCGTCCCCAAGATTGTACGCGAGGACGGGTCCGAGGCCGATGTGAACGAGGGCGGCAGGCTCGTAATCGAAAAACCGTGGCCCGGCATGCTGCGCGGCACCTGGGGCGACCCTGAGAACAAGAGGATGAAGGAAGTCTACTTCAGCGCGTTCCCCGGCAAGTACTTTACGGGCGACGGCGCGAGGGTCGATGAGGAAGGAGATTACTGGCTGCTCGGCCGCATCGACGACGTCCTGAACGTTTCCGGCCACAGGCTCGGCACCGCCGAAGTCGAGTCGGCTCTCGTCTCGCACGAGGCGGTCGCGGAGGCTGCCGTCGTCGGCTACCCGCACGACATCAAGGGCGAGGGCATCTACGTCTACGTCACGCTCAAGGACGGCTACACGGCATCGGACGACATGAAGAAGATACTCGTCGGCCATGTCCGCACGGTAATCGGCCCGATTGCAACGCCGGACAAGATACAGTTCGCTCCCGGACTTCCGAAGACCCGCTCCGGCAAGATCATGAGGAGGATACTCAGGAAGATAGCGGCCAACGAGACGGAGGCCCTCGGGGACACCTCGACCCTCGCGGACCCGTCAGTCATCGAAGACCTGATATCCGGCAAGCTGTAGGCCGGTGCGGTCATATGAGACAAAGAAGGCGCCTTCGGGCGCCTTCACTTTTTTCGGAGCCTGCGGCCCGATTCACCAGGACGGCTATTTTTTTGGCCTGCCGATACAAATTTCTTGACACCCGCTTTAGGTGCATATATATTTGGCTCATATTGGGAACCGCGGGATATAGCCGCGGAGTTTTATGGTCAAGCCTGCGGGATTCATAGCATTGAGTTCGACAGGTAGATGGGCGTGTGCATTGCAGGCGTCGCGCCAAGGAAGGAGAACAGATTTGAAGGGCAAGGTTAAGTGGTTTAACGAGACCAAGGGCTTCGGCTTCATCGAGCCGGAATCCGGCAAGGATGTATTCGTGCATTTCTCTGCCATCAACATGGACGGCTACAAGACGCTGACAGAGGGCCAGGAAGTTGAGTTCGACGTGATCGACGGCCCCAAAGGGCCGCAGGCGTCCAATGTAACCAGGGGCTAACCCTCTGGCTGTGCAAGACTTTAAAAAAGCCCTGTGGATAATCCCCGGGGCTTTTTTATTGATAAAAAAAATCAGTCGCCGAAAAACATTTGCTTTTCAGATTTTTTGTAATAGAATCCAGTAATCTGATAAATCCGTAATCCGAAAAATAGAGGATGCTTAAATACAGCGGAGAACGATGGAAGACATAGGCAGCAATATGAGGGCAACTGTACGCGAGACGCTCGGGACCATCGCGAGCGAGATATTTCTCGCCCGGGTTGACAAGGTCATAGCCGAAGTGGCCGGAGGCTCATTGAGCTTTGCCGACGGATGCGCACGGATAGAAAAAATGGTCAACTTATTCATCGGGCTTGACGAGGCTCGGCTGCTCGGAGTCCGCCTTAAGAAGCTCGAACCGCAGGTTTAAGCCTCCGGACCCTTCTCCCCGGCCGGCAGGAAGATGCCGAGTATGGTAGTACCCTGACCCTCCGCGCTCTCGATAAATACCTTCCCTCCGTGGGCTTCGGCAACGGCTCTCACGATAGCGAGGTTCAAGCCTGAGCCCCTCCCTCCAACGCCAGACGGCCTGTAGAACTTCTCGAACAGCCTCTTCTTCTCGTCCGCGCTGATTGCAGGCCCGTCATCCACCGTAAACACCTCGACCCCGCTGCCGCCCCTTACGGCATTTCTCGCCTTCAGCAGCACCCTGCCGCCGCTCCCGCTGCGGTTCAGCGCGTTCTGCAGCAGGTTCGCTATAGCCCTTTGGACCAGGAGCCTGTCGGCGAAGACAGGCTGCACTTCGCCCTCCGCCTGGTATTCAAGCCGCGCGCCTTCACCCTTCCGTATACCCGAGAGGTTTTCGGCTATGTCTTTCACGACCGGCGCAATCTCCACCCTGGTCTTGACCAGCGGCATCACGCTGTATTCAAGCCGCGACAGCGCAATGAAGTCGTCCACCATGCCGACAAGTTTCATGCAGCTTTCCTGCACCGACCCGATTACATCCTTGGCCTCGCCGTCCAACTTGTCTGCCATATCGGTAAGAAGGATGTCCGTATAACCGAATATGGCGGATAAAGGCGCCTTCAAATCCTGCGTGACCATCGAGTTGAAATCCGAACGCTGCTGTTCGAGCTTACGCCTCTCGACAAGGGCCGCGCTCTGCGCCGCAGCCTCCCTGGTCCTCTGCCAGGCAAAGAACAGGGCTATGGCGATAATGCACAACGACCAGGTTGTGAGTATACAGAAGAGGCGGTAGACACCGATGTTCCGGTTCCAGTCCAGCGCGTTCACATCCATGCCGAACTGGCCCACCATCTTGCCCGTGGACCCGTCGACTATAGGTGCCAGCCCGGAAACCCAGACCCCCCAGGCGTCTTTATCCGGCCCGCTCACGGTAGTCCTGGCGTTTATATAGTCGTCTATGTTTTGCTGTGTTGCGTCGCCGTACGGGTCGCCGGGGGCCGAGTAGTCCTTGCTGTCCTCCGGCTCCGCATCCGCCATGAAATACATTTTACCACCCTGCATGCCCATGATGTATGCGAAGCGGCTGTCGGGGTTGCCCCTGCGGATAGCTATCAGGCGTGCGCGGACGGCCTGGAACTGCGGGGTGTCCTTGTCGGCGGGCGTGCCCGAGAGGCTGGCGACCAGTCCGGGTTCAATCGCCGAGACCGCCGTCATGGTCCTCATCAGGAGGCTTTTACGGCTCATCTGCTCGCCGTAGTTGCCCGCGAGGTTTGTCAGGCCCCATCCCGCTATGAATATCGCAAGGACGGCCGCCAGCGGCGTCCAGGACGGCTTACGGCTGTCCTCGGCCCCTCCTGCCGCCGGCTTGCCGTATATTGTCACGCAAACGGTCGCAGCGAGCAGCACGAGGCCCGTGACGGCCTCCGCAGGCAGACCTGATACCTTTTCGAACGCCGCTTCATTGAGGCCGGCAAAACCAAGCAGAGGCAGCAGTACCACGGGCAGCATTACCCACCAGGCCCTGTCCTTCCCGGACAGCGTATCCTTGCCGAAGATTACAAGCGCCAGACAGGCAACGGCAAGCGCTACCACCCGCAATGCGGTGAGCGTGCTGTCGCTTCCGACCGTCATCAGGAGAAGCTCAAAGATGCAGCTCGCCGCGTATGCCGCGCCGAACCACGCCAGCGTGCTGAGGTTCAGCCTGCCCGGGGATTTTTTTGCCGATAAGGCGGCCTGGGACAGCAGCAGGCCAGAAAGCCCCGCGAAAAAAACCATGTAATCTGCTTGTGACTCTATAATTGGAAGCATAAGTCCTCGTGTAATGTCATTCACGAATAATATTTAATCGGGACGCCCAAGTCAATATAAAAGACCATAAGAGGCCCTACCCGAGGCGGGAAGCGGGGAACCAGTCCCCGTGGCCCGGAAGCACGAGCATACGGCCGCCTTCCCGCGACAGCGCGGAGCCAAGGCCTATAACCG
>DASXVI010000337.1:0-2485 GCA_036504315.1 Nitrospirota bacterium | reverse complement strand
GAATTAATGCCAAGGGGCTTTCAACCCTCTCTAGGAAAGAGATTGAAGAGCTTACTGAACATGCCAAGGTTTATGGTGCAAAGGGCCTTGCTTGGATGAAGTGCACAGAAAACGGGCTTGAATCATCAATAACTAAATTTTTCCATCCCGACCACCTTGACAATATTCATGCGATTTTGGAAGCTGAGCCTGGGGATCTCCTGCTGTTCGTCGCAGATAAGAAGCGCATTGTCAACGAGACGCTCGGCCATCTGCGTCTGGAACTCGCATCAAGGCTTGGGCTTATTGACGAGAGCAAGTTCAACTTCCTCTGGGTTACGGATTTCCCGCAGTTTGAATACAACGAGGAAGAGAAGCGGTACGAGGCGATGCACCACCCGTTCACCTCTCCGCGCGCCGAGGATATGGACAAGCTGTTCTCGGAGCCGGACAAAGTACGTGCCCGCGCCTACGACATCGTGTTAAACGGCAGCGAGGTCGGCGGCGGCTCTATCCGTATCCACCGGTCGGAAGTCCAGGCGCAGATGTTCAAGGCGCTGGGGCTGAACGAGGAAGTAGCCCGCGAGCGGTTCGGGTTCCTGCTCGAAGCGCTCGAGTTCGGCGCACCGCCGCACGGCGGCATCGCGTTCGGGCTTGACAGGTTGACCATGATACTCACCGGGGCCAATTCCATCAGGGACGTCATCGCGTTCCCGAAGACGCAGAAGGCTACCTGCCTGATGACCGAAGCGCCGTCGGATGTGGACAGGCATCAACTCCGCGAGCTGCATATAAAATTAGACCTTTAATGCAAATAAAGCCCATACTCGTTCCCTCCCCCTTCGGCGGGGAGGGCGCGGGTGGGGATGGAAACTGCCAGGCCATGATGACGCATCTATCACGCCCGCTGACACTTCTATTATCAGTTTTATTCGTTCTTTTCTTTTCCGCGCGCTCCTATGCATCCGAAAAAAATAAACCGGCCACGCCCGCTGCCCCGGCCCAGCCCGCTTTCTCTGAAGTGGTTATCATGGGCGTGGGCGATATCCTTCCCGACCCTTCATGGGGCAAATTCAACATATCCGTAGACAAGCTCTTCAAGAATGTGACCGAGAAACTGTTCGAGGCAAGCCTTGTCATCGGCAACCTCGAATCGCCGCTCACCGGCAAAAAACAGCCGGCGGCCGCAGGTCCCCACCGCGAAGATAACAAGGCTGCCGCAGGACTGCGGGATGCGGGGTTCTCCGTATTGACCATTGCAAACAACCATGTCATGGATTTGAAGGCGGAGGGGCTGCTCGAAACCATCGCGGGCCTGAAGCAGGCCGGGCTCAAATACTCGGGTGCGGGTGCGAACATTGCCGACGCGAGCCTTCCGGCCGAGGCCGAGGCAAACGGGCTGAAGGTGCTGGTCATCTCCGCGTCCGATATCGTGCCTGCCGGAAGCGAGGCGGCTGCGGACAAGCCGGGGGTCCGCTCTATGAAGGACGCCGCGCAGCTTGTCGAGCAGGTGAAAAAGACAAGGGCCGCAAACCCGCGCGCGCTCATCGTGATGTCGCTGCATTGGGGGGTCGAGGCGGCTTACACGCCGACCGGCAGGCAGAAGGATACCGCGCACAAGCTGATAGACGCGGGCGCCGACCTTATCGTTGGCCACCACCCGCACCGCCTCCAGGGCGTCGAGCTCTACAAGGGCAAGCCGATATTCTACTCGATAGGGAACTTCCAGTTCGACTGCAAAAGTCCGGGTAATGAATCGATAATCGCGAAGGTGGTTTACCGGGATGGGAAGTTTGAACCGGCGGCGATAAGCCTTTTGCCGGTCTTCATCGACAGCGGCGGCATCCCCGAAATACTGGGGGCGGACGCGCCGATGCGTGGGGCAATCATAAAGAAGATGGACGGCATGAACAAGGCGTTCGGCACGATGATGAAGGGCGAAGAGCTGTTGCCCAGGCCGGACAGCGAGGCGGACGAGGTCCCGGAGGACTTCACGCCGATAGGGGAATAAAAAAACCTGCAGGAAGAAAAGGCCTGCTGGTAAACCCTCACCCGGGCGTTAAGGGCCAGCCTTCGGCTGACGCCCCGAAGAAGCCGCGCCCCTCTGAGAGTTCACCGGAAGGCCTTTCTGTTTAACCTATTTGCAGTCTTTGCCGTCGATGCCGCAGGACTTGCATTCCTTATTTCTTATCTTGCTCATTATTACGCAGGCAGGGCAGAAGCCGGTGAGGCCGAACACCAAAGGTATCAAGCCTATATACCCCCAGTTGGTTTTCGGCCCGACGAACACCAGCGACAGAAGTATCAAACCCGCCACAGACCTTATTATCCTTGCTCTCGTGCTCATTCTTCCTCCATGCAAAACTTAAAGTTTAAGGACCGGGAGTACCTTACCATAACGGGCCTGAAAGCTCTGTGATAAAAGTTACAGAATAAAAGTTACAGAATAAAGGCTTGTAAGTTCCTCAAAGGGACGCCAATTCTTCGGGGCGTCAGCCGAAGGCTG
>DASXVI010000336.1:0-7892 GCA_036504315.1 Nitrospirota bacterium | reverse complement strand
AGTAGTGCAAGTTTCTCAATCCGCTAATTTTATTTTAAAATCGCTCATTATGTCAAGATATTAAATAAAACACGAACTTATTAAAAAGAATTAACTTATCCCTTTGCTTGCAGCCCTTTCAGCAGCGCTTCGCGCATAGTCTCAACCGGCGCTGCCACGCCCATCCAGTGCTCGAAAGCGAGGACGCCCTGGTACAGCAGCATCCCGAGGCCGTTCTGCACCCTCGCACCCGCGCCCTCCGCCTGCCGCATAGTTACCGTCACAGCCGGGTTATAGATGATGTCGTAAACGATTTGGCCCTCGCGAAACGAGCCGTCCGGCAAGGGACGCGGGTCTCCGGCGTGCATCCCGAGCGGGGTCGCGTTCACGACCAGCCCGCGCTCTTTTATATAATCCGGGTCAAGCCCGGCGGCCACTGCAACTGTCCTGCCGAAAGCGCCGTTGATGTCGTCCACAAGCCTGCCGAGCTTGGCCTTGTCTACATCAAAGAACGAAATTTCGGCGGCTCCGGCGGAAGAGAGCGCAAAGCCTATACCCCTGGCCGCCCCGCCCGCGCCGCATACAAACACCCTCTTGCCGTCAGGGTCAAGCCCACCCTCTTCCTTCAGCGACCGTACAAAACCCCGGCCGTCGGTATTATATCCGATGAGCGCGCCGCCTTCGTTCACGATTGTGTTCACAGCCCCGAGCCGTCCGGCCTCGACATCCACGCCGTCAAGGAACTTTATAACGCTCTCCTTGTGGGGGACGGTAATATTCGCCCCGGCAAAGCCCATCGCCTTCAGCCCTCTCACCGCGTCGCCGAGGTTGTCTGGCCGCACATGGAAAGGCACATATACGCAGTCGATACCGGTTGCCGCAAACGCCGCGTTGTGCATCGCGGGCGAGAGCGTGTGCTCAACAGGGTCGCCGAATATTGCTATAATTTTTGTCTTGCCGTTGATAGACATAAAAATAAAAAACCTCCTGGAAGAATGAACCACAGAGACACGGAGACACGGAGAAAGACCATATAAAACCTTCTTTTAAGTGCTAAAAACCCGGAAAGGTTTTACTGCTTTTTCTCTCGGTGTCTCTGTGTCTCCGTGGTGAAAGATTTTTAAATCTGTTTTACAGCTTCAATCAGGCCATTAGCGGTCGGCTCCGTCATTATCACGGTGATGCCGGTCTCGCGCACGATATCCTCCGGCGTAAGGTCGTCGAGGAACACCCCGTACCCGTCGCGGACGGCAATGGTCGGGATAATGACCGCGTCCGCCTTCCTGCCCTTCAGCGCGGCTATGATATCCCTGCCTGAGAGCAGGCCGGTCACCGTAACGCTCTCGCCGAAAAGCCCGTTCTTCGCCGCAAGCACCTTCACCGACAGCCCGTCGATTTTGTCCAGCCTCTTTGATACCTCGGACAGAAACGGCGCGAACGAGACGCCGGTTAAGAGTATCGCCTTCTTCGGCGCCGCGAGCTTCTTCGGAAGCCTCCTTGACTCATGCCTGAACTCCTCAAGGAAATCGCGGACGAGCCCGACTCCGTTATCAAGTTGCGGGTAGCCGTCGTATTCCTTCTCGGGCGGGACGGGCCTTCCTGCCTTTATGTAAAACTCGTCCGAGGCATAGGCAAACGCAAGCCCGGTCTCCTTGCGGAACTTCTTCTGGTACGGCGCAATCAGGTCGAGCAGCGCGGCGGCTTCCTTTTTCGTAAACCCGCGAAGCTGCGGCAGCCCCTCGCGGTGCCTGGTCAGCCCTATCGGCACGATGGCAAGCGATGCGGCATGAGGCCGAAGCCTTGCGAGGTCTTCGATGGTTTTCGCAAGCACAGGCCCGTCATTCAAACCGGGGCAGACCACCGCCTGGGTATGCACGGTTATCCCGCCGTCAGTCAGCCTTTGGATGGAATCCACTATCGACGGAGCTGTCTTTCTGCCGAGCAGGCAGCGGCGCAGCGCGTCGTCCGTCGCATGGACAGATATATAAAGGGGCGACAGCCTCTCCTCGATTATGCGGTCGTAATCCTTGTCCTTCAGGCTCGTGAGCGTGATATAGTTGCCGTACAGGAAGCTGTGGCGGAAATCCTCGTCCTTGACGTACAAGGTCTTTCTGAGGCCCTTCGGCATCTGGTCCACAAAACAGAATACGCACTTGTTGCCGCACCGTGAAACCTTTATCGGCGGGGGCTCCAGCCCCAAGTCGTCCTCCTCGTCCTTCTCGAACTCTATTTCTTCGAGAGAGCCGTCTTTCTTGCGGACGAGTACCGTGACCTCTTCTTCGGCGATCAGGTATCGATAGGCGAGCCAGTCGGGGACTTCCCTGCCGTTTATCTCAAGTATCTCGTCGCCCTTCTCGATGCCGACCTCCCAGGCGGTACCGCCCTCTTCCACGCCCGAGAGTTTCATCCCCTTCATCTTTTCATATTCCTTCAATTTTTTATCTCTCACGCCTTTCCTATGAACAGGGCGGACTGCTTGTAGCTTTTGATAAAGCCCGTCAGGAACACCTTCAGCACCGCGGCGATCGGCACCGCAAGCACAATACCCAGAAAGCCCACCAGCTCCCCGAAAACCAGTATGGAGAATATGACTACAAGCGGGTTTAAGCCCAGCGTCTTTCCGACTATCTTGGGCGTGATTACATACCCTTCGATTATCTGCACTAATACGAAGACCCCGACTACCATGGCCGGATGGAGCAGGTCATGATATTTCAAAAGTACCAGTATAATTGAAACTATCAGCCCCAGGGAAGTGCCGAGGTAGGGGACGAGGTTGCCAAGCCCCGCGCCCAGGCCGACGAGAATGGGCACATCCACACCCACGAAAAAAAGCCCTATGCAGTACATCACGCCCATTATCAGGGCAACCAGCAACTGGCCTTTAACGAAGCTCCTGAGTACCTGCTCGACCTCCCGCAGTTTCGCTAATATGTCTTCTTTATAAAGGGGCGGCAAAAGCCCGTTAGCGCCCTCTTTTACCTTCCCGTAGTCGAGAAGGATGTAAACCATCAGGAACGGTATCAGGAAGACATTGAATATTGCGAGGAAGATATTGAGCGTGCCCGCGACGATAGACAGGGCATAGCTCGCGGCGGACGCATACGACCCGGCTGAGAGGTGCAGGAGCTGGTCTTTAGCCTGGTCGAAAAGCCCCTGGAGGGTTACATCGGCTCCGAGGCCTAAATACTGGCGGATAACCGGGAAGTATTCCCTGTCGAACACCTCGGCATAACCCGGAATGTTCGCCACGAGGGTGGGGATTTCTAACCTCAGGATGTAAATGATGCCTGCGACGATACCGCAGAGCAGAAGAAAAAACGACATGACGAAGAAACCGATGGAGAGGCCGCGCGGAACCTTCCCGCTGATTTTTTCAATAACAGGGTTCAGCGCGTATGAGAATATAGCCGCGAGGATAAAGGGCGTGACGACCGCGCGCATCAGCCATGTGAGGAAAAAAAATACGAGCAGTCCCGCGAATACCGCGAGGTCCGCCTTCAGCGTATCGGGGTGTCTCTTCATTTCGGTTATGGCCTTCCGGAAAACTTCAACCCTCTCCAGAGGTACTGGACGCCGGAAACCATTATAAGTCCGGCCGCAGTCCATGAAAGGTATTTTATTGCAACCAACTCCCTGTCCAGGTAGTAACTCGCGAGCGCGAAGACAAGGAGGACAAACAGCACAAAGGTCGTTGCCTTGCCGATAAATGCCGGACGGACATGGGATTTATACCCCTGCCGGTAGAGCATGACGCTTCCCGTGAGTATTATGCAGTCCCGTAGGAGCGCCGCAAATGTCAGCCAGAGCGGTATCCTGCCCAGGTAGGTCAGGGCAATGAAGGCCGTCAGCACCAGGAACTTGTCGGCAATCGGGTCGAGAAAGACGCCGATATCCGGCTTTTTCTTTGTAAACCTCGCTATCGCGCCGTCGAGGGCGTCCGTTAATGCGGCCGCCACAAAAACCGAAACCGCCGCTCCCCGGTAGCCTTCCAGAAGCAGTACCAGGAATACGGGTGTCAGGACTATCCTCAGTACAGTAAGGATATTCGGCAGGTTCATATTTTTCGTAAGGCTCAGTTCGACTCCGGCAAACTCCCCGGCAAGCTCCCGCTTCCAGCCTCGCAGTCCGGTCCACTGGTATCCGACGGCTGCGGCTGCCCGTCCGTCGTCTGCCCCGGCGGGGTCCCCTTGTAGAATTGTCTTTCGTACAGGCGGTTGAAGGCCGTGAACTTGCCCTCCACCGTGTCCTTTCCGGCGAATTCGGCCAGGCCTTGTATCTTTGCGTCCAGGTTGTCCGCGTAATGCAGGATAAACGCCTCGAAACATTTGGGCCTCTTGGGCGAGCCGTATTCGTACTCGCCGTGATGGGACAAAATCATATGCATAAGGAGCTCAGCCGCATCCTCGGGCATCCCGTCTACCTTGTCGAGCCTCTCGCGCAGGGACATAAGCCCCAGGGAGATATGGCCCAACAACCGCCCCTTGAGAGTGTAGTCGAAAACCGGGCCCTGGGTTAGTTCCTCCACCTTGCCCATGTCGTGCATGATGGCGCCCGCTATGAGGATATCGCGGCTGATAAGCTCCGCTATCTCCGGGTCGTTCTCGGCGTACTCGTCATATATTATGCGGCATAACCTTGCGACTTTAAGCGAGTGCTGGATAAGCCCGCCGGAGAAGCAGTGGTGCATACCCTTCGCGGCCGGGGCGGTCTTGAAGGCCTCCATGAAGGCCTCGTCCCCGAAAAGGCCTTCCATAAGCTCGCGGATTGCCGGGGTCTGAATCTCCGCGGCGAAACCGGCCAGCTCAGTGGCCATCGCCTCGACGTCCCTGTCGGTCGTCGGCATTATCCGTGCCATGTACTCCGGCATCGGATCAACTTTCTTGAGCCTGGACACCGTAAGCTGGTTCGAACCGTTGTAAGAGCCGACATCCGCACGGACGCCGATAAAGTCGCCCTTTTCAAACGCGGCCGAGTATTCGTCCGCGTTGTCCCAGACGACCGCCTCGACCGTACCGGTCTTGTCGGTGAGCCTGAGCGACAGGAAAGTTTTACCCTGCTTGGTCTTGCGGATCTGCTTGTCCGCAACCGCGTAGACGGACTCAACCCTCTGGCCTTCTGAAAGCTCATTGACGAACTTCACGTAACCTCCCGAAAACTTTTTATTTTATTATATTTATATTGGCTTGCAATGTCAAGGAAAGAGGGGAAACGCTAAAGGCCTCGGCCCGAGGCACATCAGTACCGGACCGGTACTCGGGTACGGCCCCTGCCAACTATAGCAACTATAATCCCAAAGCTATAGAAACTATAAGTCACCTGTGGAAAATTCCACGGATTCCGGCAACGGCACGCAGTCCGAACATCATCTTGTCTATCAGGTGGATGAACTCGTGGAGCTTGTCCATCTTACCGGCAAGCCCGCTTAATTCCTCGTCGCCGTCCTCGGAGGCCCTGTACCGGATATAGTCCCGCTGTTCCTCGATATCGCTCAAGGCCCGGCCAATCTCACGCTCGCGCCTCTCCCGCAGGATAGTCTGGAGTATCTCGAAGAAGTCGGATTCGGCCGAGTACCGCTCCACGCCGTCCTCGCCCGCCTTCTTCTTTACCGCCCCGAGCCGCTCCAGCACCTTCAGCCGCTCGGCCACTTCATCGCCGCCGTCTTTTACCTCCGCCACAAGTTCCTGTTCGGTCATCGGCCTTGTCGAGAGGAACAGGGTCCCGTACACCCTCGCCTCCATGGGGTCTATCCCCCAGAAAGAGACTGAATCGGTCAGCGCCTGGATTGCCCGTTCCCGGGCTTCTAAGATATCTTTATCCATGCAGCAATATTATCACACAACCGTGTAAAATAAAAACCCCGGCAGGGTTTCCGGCCGGGGTTTTTTGAATAAATCCTATATCAGTCCGCTTAATACGCGTAGAGCCTGCCGTACGGCCTGGAGGACTTCGGGTAGAGCTTGACGAACTTCTGGCCCATCACCTCATCGAAGTTGTGGCCGGTAGCCTCGCAGAATTCCTTCACATTTTTGGTAAGGGTCTCGATGTCGTTTTCGTCGAGGTCGTCAATGCCGACTTCCTTGCCGCAGCGGGTAAGGTCCACCTCGCCGCGGATGTACATCACGCCGCCGTGCATTCCGGTGCCCAGGTAATCGCCCGCTATCGGCTGGCCTTCCTTGCGGCCTATGCCCAAAAGCACCAGGATGCCGCCGGCCATGTACTCGCCGAAGAAGTCGCCCGCCGCGCCGCCGGCTATGACGACCGGCTGCTGGTCCTTGAACCCTTTCATGTGGATGCCGACGCGGTATCCGACATCGCCCTTTATGAAGAGCTTGCCTCCGCGCATGCCGTAGCCCAGGACATCGCCCGCGTCGCCAAGGACTATGACCTTGCCGTCGTTCATCGTGTTGGCCAGCCCGTCCTGCGAGTTGCCGTTCACGACGATTGTCGGGCCGTCCATGAAGGCGGCCAGGTCGTTGCCCGGCACACCGTTGACGGTGATGGTGACCTTCGCCTTTATGCCGTCGCCGATGTAGCGCTGGCCGTTGACATTGTCGAGTACTATCTCCTTGTCGCCGTTTGCCACGGCGGCTCGGATTTGCTCGTTCAGTTCCTTGTAATAAACATCCTTTGCGTCGATTGTCATTGCATAACTCCTGTCATATAATAGAACTTATTCTATTATTATGCTGTTTCCATCTCTCATTTTAAGCAGTAATATGTCAAAATTATCTATTTTTTCAATGGCACTATTAGGGAAAATTTGTCCGGATTCTTTATGACACTTAGGGCATTTATAATACAATATAAAGCTCCCCTCCATCTGCTCAAATCTCTTTAAATCCTTTTCTACAATCTGGGATGATCTTTTACACAAATTGCATGTAAATTTAAACTTTATATTCATTTCCCGTTCTCTTTACATTAATGAGGGAGAAGGGCTAAGGGCCGACACACGGGTCGGCCCCTACAATTTGAAGAATATCTATTTCCCTGCCGGCTTCACGCCGAGGATGTTGCAGGTCTGCTCGTCGAGGCCGACGCAGCGGAGCCTCTCGCGGCTGCCCCTGAGGGACTCGACCGCGTTCACGCCAAGCGCGCCCAGGAATTCCTTTATCTCATGGCTCCATGCGCGGAGCAGGTTCTGTAGCCTCTGAGCGCCCCATTCCGGGTCGAGCCTGCGGGTCAACTCAGGCTTCTGGGTGCATATGCCCCAGGCGCAGTTGCCCGTGTAGCATTTGCCGCAGAGCGAGCAGCCCAGCGCGAGGAGGGTAGCGGTGCCTATCGCGCAGGCGTCGGCGCCAAGCGCAATGGCCTTCACGACATCGGCGGAGCTTCTGATGCCGCCTGCCGCGATGATGGATGCCTGGTTGCGTATGCCTTCCCTGCGGAGCCTCTCGTCGACCGCCGCGAGCGCAAGCTCGATGGGTATGCCGACATGGTCGCGTATCATCGTCGGGGCCGCGCCCGTGCCGCCCTTGAAGCCGTCGAGGTAAACCATGTCCGCGCCCGCGCGGACCACGCCGGTCGCTATCGCCGCGACATTGTGCACGCAGGCTATCTTGACGGAGACAGGCTTGTAGCCGTTCGCCTCCTTGATGGCGTAAATGAGCTGGCGCAGGTCCTCGATGGAGTAGATGTCGTGGTGCGGCGCCGGGGACAGCGCGTCCGTGCCGATGGGTATCATCCTCGTCTGGGATATCTCCTGGCCTATTTTCTCGCCTGGGAGGTGTCCGCCGATGCCGGGCTTTGCACCCTGACCGACCTTGATCTCGACCGCGACGCCAGCGTTTAAGTAGTCGCTGTGGACGCCGAAGCGGCCCGACGCGCACTGGACTATCGTACATGAGCCGTATTCATAAAGCTCATGGTGCAGCCCGCCTTCGCCTGTGCCGTATACAGTGCCAAACTCC
>DASXVI010000335.1:0-2875 GCA_036504315.1 Nitrospirota bacterium | reverse complement strand
TACTGATTTGAACTGGACCATACCCGCGTTCGTGAACATGAGGGTCGGGTCCTTTTCCGGCACGAGCGAGGACGACTTGACCGGTGTGTGCCCCTTACTGGCGAAATAGTCTATGAATGCCTGCCTGAGTTCGTTGGCCGTCAATTTCTTTAATCTCCTTAATGGTAAAATGAAAGCTGCGGCAAAAAAGCCGCTGGCGGAGTTATTATAAGATTTTAACCAACAAAAAGCAACTATTGAATAAATGAAGAGTTATCGGCAGGACTGGTTTAAATATTAGCCTTGAATTTCGCATTCAAGCAATAGTCCGGTCGTGCCGAAAACAATGCAGGATACATAGGAGGCTTTTCGTATGGGTGAATGCAGGGATAACAAGTTTCGGATGAAAGCCAAGGCCGAAATGGAGATATTCAAAAAAGAATTGGAATTCTTAAAGAGCAAGATGAGCCTGACCGGCGACCACGAGATGCTGCTGAGCCATCATATCGTGCGGCTTTCGGCGTTCCTGGAGGCTGAGGACTGCGGCAATATGAAGGAGTGCTAAAGGCTATTGCCAATAGCTGCCCCTGCGCCATAAAATTTTGCCGGCAACGTTTTCTTTCTCCAACTCAATTCCTTTGGCGGTATATCTGCCTTTGAATATGCCACCATACTTCTTCGGTCTGGCAAATTCAACTATGTCGCCTTCAATTTTTACCTTGCTGACAATTGGTACTTCAGGCCCACCCTCGGCAATCTGGTAAACGGCATAATAATCTTCATCCGCGAGAACTATAAATACTTCCTCCCCTAACAGATCTCCTGCTTCTTCATGATAATACAGGTTGGAGAAAATACCTGTTTTGTGTATTTCTTCGGCAAAAGCACTTGTTGAGCACCCTAAAAGCAATAGTAAAGCTACGGCTGCTATTTTCATTATTCCTCGCCCGCCAAATCTAACCCAAAAAGCTTTATTGCCTCGGGGCTATATCTTGAAGATATTTTATTAGTTCATCCACCGTCGGCTTAAACGACGGCTTTATCCTGCCGCCGGTATGCCGATGGTGCGGGTAAGTCTCTAAATTTTTGTGATGCGGCGAGTTGTCCCACCGGGCAACAAGTTTGCCGTCTTTGTCTTGAAGGTGGTACGAGTAACTGTTGTATCCGAGCTTTTGCAATTCCGTGAAATAAAAAAGACCGCCATTTTTCATGGCAGCCTTAAATTTCAAATAATAAATCCCTTCGCCTTCGATAAGGTCAACGACCTCTATCTCCCGCACAAGCCCGCTCTCCTCAAGCCTGCCGATTATTTCGAACATTCAAGAAGTTCCTCGTATTTCTGTTTCCAGACGAGATAAGCGGAGTTGTTCGCGTCCCAGGAGATGTAGTCGTCCCACTTCGCCGGGTCTTCCTTCGCGGCTGCCTTTATCTTCTCCTCAAAGTCCGGGAATGCAGCCTTATATTTCTTCTCAAAAGCAGACACGCGGGTGCGATAATACTCCATCTTGGCGAAGGCCTCGGACGCAAGCATCATAGTGATGGCCTTCTCGCCAACATCGTCCTGCACCCATTCGGGAACTTTAATTTTCATCACAACCATATTGCCCACCTCTATTTATTGCATATGCTCAATTAGAGCATAACCGCATTTCACGGTCAAGATTATTCCTCGCCCGCCAAATCCAGCCCCATCAGCTTGATTGCCCTCGGGCCGTGGTAGGACGAGCGGGTTTCCTTGTCCGAGGAAAAATACGCCCTGCGGAATGCGTCCTGGATATCGCCGGAGACGCTGCCGCCCTTTACCGGGACGCGCTTGCCGCCCTCTATCCTGTACCCCGTGCGTATCTCGCCGGAGAAATTGCCTGTAACCGGGTTCGGCTCGAATGTCGAGAACCGAAGCAACAGGTATGTCCCTTCAGTCAGGAGCTTCTCCGTGGTATCCTTGCCCGCGCCGACCTCGATATTCGCGAACGCCCCCGCCGGCTCGCCGCCCAGATAATCCGCGTACTTTTTGTCGAGCGTCCTCTTCTTGAAAATGTTGTCCTTCACGACCTCGACATGCCTCGTGGCAAGGCCGTTGCCGTCGAAAGGCCCGCTCTTCATCCCGCCGGGCATCTGCGGGTTGCTGGTCATCGTGAGTAGTTCGCCCTCCGGGTCAGCTATCACCGGCTTGCCCTCCGCAAACCTGCTCCAGCCCTGATAGGCCGACGAGCCGCCGGAATGCGATATGAAGGTGCTGAACAGGGTGTCGAGCGCCTCGCCCGCGAACACGACATCGAACTTGCCGTGCTCCGGGAGCTTCGCCGATAGCGAGTCCCGCGCAAATTGCGCGTACTCCTTCAGAGTCTCGGCCACCTTCAGGTCTTTGTAATACCGCACCGTCTTAAATCCCGAGGACTCGACCTCGCGCTCGCCCTCGCCGGTCATCAGGACGAAATCGAAAAGCATGTCGGTGTCGTCGGCCTTGGCGGTAAGGCCCAGGCTGTTCACAAGCTCATACTGGGTATGGTCGGCGAAGACCTCTGCGGACGAAAGCCTGACATCGCCCAGCCGCTCCACCGCGCCGACTATCTCTTCCTTTATCTTCTGTATCATCTTGTCCGGGTTTAGGACGATGGTCGTGTCCTTAATCTCGCAAGGCAGGTACTTCTGGCCGGGGCCGGGGAGCGTCCACGGCTGGTTCGCCACGCCCTTGGCCATCTCCACCGCAAGGTCTACCTTCGGCCCGATATCCTCGCCCTCTATGAACACGAACGAGGACTCGCCTAGGACACTTTTGTCCCCCTCTTTGCGGAGCTGGTGCACGGCGACAAAATATTTAACGGTGTCTACGCGGCGGATGGATTCCGGCTCCTCCTTGATAAGGAAGAGCTGGTTGCTGCGCCTGGTGGTCTTC